>JBCCXG010000482.1:0-5233 GCA_039191945.1 Bacteroidota bacterium | reverse complement strand
GAGTAATTGTACAGGGCATTTTCATCCTCTACGTATTCTAATTCGGCTGCCAACTGCTCTACGACCAGGTCGGTACTTTGGGTCACTTCGTCGTTTTTGGCATTTCTAAGGACAGTGTGAAAGTCATCGTACATGCGACCAATTTGGGGTCATCATCTCGCACCGCGGTAGACTTTGAATTTTCTATAAGCACCAGACCGCATTACTCTCGTTTTGAACACACCGATAGTCCCACGAACCTGGAGGTAGTCGATGTAGAGGACGAAATACCCTCCCGACTACTTGACGACCGTGCTTTCATTATTGGAGGACTAGGCTACGCAACAAAGGTCAATCTAACCCCAGTGAGAGACCTTTTATTGGATGGCGATGACTTCATTTTGGTCAGTGCAGAACTCCGTCTTCGTTGGTTTGACCACGAGACGAACATGAACCCTCAGCGCCTGACCGCCCAATTCGTCAATGAGGACTTTGTCGATCTGGCCGACGGTCAACAATTTTCACTGCTACAGTCCTTCGATGACGAATACGGAAGAGACAACTTCTACACGATGGATGCTACCATCATTGCCGATTTTATTCTAGAGCAGCCAGTGGGTGCTGAATATTATCTGCTACTGACGCTTGATGATTTTCAAAGTTCATTGACCTCAGTAATACTCGGCGATAAGACCTTTACGAGCACAATCGACATCTATACAATCAAAAATTAATCAACAACAAATGAATAGACTTTGGCTACTTGGATTTGGCGTATTGGCGCTAAGCCTGACCTCGTGTTTGGAAGACGAAGACGACGGTGATGAGGAAGGCAATTGGGTAAAATTGTCAGACTACGAAGGAGATACTCGCACTGGGGCGGTGGGTTTTGTCATTGACCAATTTGCCTATGTGGGCTTAGGTACAGATGGCGACGACTACTTATTGGACTTTTGGCGGTATGATCCTTCGAGGAACTTCTGGCAAGAGATTGCCCCATTTCCTGGTGTGGGCCGAATCTCGGCAGTGGCATTTAGCACCGACGGGAAGGGCTACGTGGGTACAGGCTTCAATGATGAGCTTGAAATCGAAGAGTTGGGAGACTTCTGGTCTTATGATCCGGAAACCGACACCTGGGCTGAGGTCGCGGCTTTTGGCGGTGGTGAACGGTACTCTGCGGTCGCTTTCGAGCTCAACGGGTTAGGATACGTAGGTACTGGGTACGACGGTAGCTACCTGAAGGACTTCTGGCGCTACGACCCGAGCACCAATGCATGGACACAGTCTTTAAGTCTTTTCGGCTCTAAGAGAGAAAGTGCCTTCGCATTTGTGATGGAGGGCCGGGCGTATGTAGGCTCTGGTCTGAATAATGATCAGTTCATCAACGATTTCTGGGCTTTCGATCCGGAAACCGAGGATTGGATCGATTTATCCATCGAGGATGATGACGATGATCATTTCGACGAATTTATCTTGGCGATGAGACGCCACGATGCAGTCGCCTTTGTGATGGATGATCTGGCCTTCATCGGCACAGGTCGGTCCAGCGCTTACCTTTCCGACTTCACCTCCTATGATCCGCTGACGAACACCTGGGAAGATGATATAACACCCTTCGAGGGTTTGCCTCGAGGTGCAGCCATCGCCTTTGTCATCAATGGCCAGGCCTACGTAACTACCGGGCGTAGTGCGTCCTCGAGACATGATGACATCTGGGCGTTCCGACCCAATGAGGAGTATGAAGAGTTTGACTAAGCTCCTCACCTGTTGCACGCTCGGGCTCCTTGGGTTTGCCCATGAGCTACGCGCACAGTCCATCGGTCATTCCGCCTACAATGCTTTTGGCCTGGGGACCCTTGAGCAGGTGGGTTTGGTGCCCTATGAGCATATGGGCTATGCGGCCATCGGCTCTCGCATCGATGACGTAGTCAATCTGGAGAATCCGGCTGGATTGACCTCCATCCGGGGGTTCACACACAGCTTTGACTTTGGTCTGTCCTTCTCTCAGCTCACGCAAGAATCACCAAGCGATATCTCAACAGGTACCTTCGGCGGGCTGCATGACCTCAATGTGTGGTTTCGCCTCAATCAAAAGACGGCGATATCAGTGGGTCTATCAAAGTACAGCGATGCGACTTTTGATATCCTGGATCGCTCAACCGATGGCTCCGAGTCCAGGCTCGTTGGCGATGGCGGCAGCTCACAGGCTTTTCTTGCTGCCGGGTACAGCCTACTGCCCAATCTTCATCTGGGTGTCCAAGGAAGTTTGCTCTTTGGAAGCTTGCAAAGGGAAGAGTTCTTGACGATCAGCGATCCCTCGGCTGCTTTACAAGTCACAACCACGGAGAGTTTTGTCAAGCCACTCCTGAAATTGGGGCTGCAAAATGAATACAAACTCGGAAGTAAGGCACGGGTCGTACTAGGCGCGACCTATGAAGCCGGCGGATCGACCCAGGTCAGCATAGACGAAGTAATCACCAGCAGTGTGAGCTTGGGTCGGGACAGTCTCTTTTCAGAGGATTTCTCGACCCTACAGCTACCGCAAAAGATCGGATTCGGCATCGGCATCGCGATGAAATCGTGGAACATCAACCTCGATTACGAGCTAGAGGACTGGGCGACCAATGAGGACCGTTCGAGATTCTCGTTTCAAGATCGGTGGCTGGCGTCCGGGGGAATTCAGTACCGAAAAGACCGATTCTCCTCGCGCATGATCGAACGTGTGGCCTTCAGAATGGGCGGCGGCGTCCATTCCAACTACGTCGCAGCGGACAACGAGTCCTATCTCAACCCCTATTTTTCTCTGGGAATGGGGATCCCCCTCTTGAAAGGAGCAGCATCCATCAACGTTGGCTACCAATATCATACATCCGGCACAACTGCAGATAACCTCATCATGGAAAATGCCCACACCTTCAGCTTCAGTCTGACGATTAGGGACATTTGGTTTGGGAAGAGAATCTACAACTGATGCCCGGGCGATTCCATTGAATTTGCCCTTCCCATGCTAATATGCCCGCGGGGTTAGACTTCTTGCTGCAAATGGCATTACCTTCCGCCAGGATTACATTCGCAAGAAATAACCATGCTCATACAGTTAATCATTTTTGGTGCGCTCATCCTGGTGGGCGTACTGGTCTTTTTTTACTTCATCCCCATTAACCTTTGGATCACTGCTATTTTTAGCGGTGTCAGGGTCAATCTACTCGAGTTGGTCTTCATGCGATTTCGCAGGGTTCCCCCTACCCTGATTGTCAAGTCGCTGATTCTCGCGACAAAAGCCGGGATCGAGAAAATCACCACGGCCCAACTCGAAACGCATTTTCTCGCGAAGGGTAACGTACTGAATGTCGTCAAGTCGCTGATCGTAGCGGACAAGGCGAATTTGGCGATGTCTTTCCAACAAGCCACGGCCATTGACCTCGCAGGAAGGGATGTGTTGCAGGCCGTTTCAGTTTCGGTAACACCCTACATCATTCTGGTGCCATCCATCACAGGGCAATCCATGGACGGGATCCAGGTAATCGCCGAGGCCCGTGTTACCGTACGCACCAATCTGACCCAACTGGTCGGAGGAGCTGGCGAGGAAACCATCAAGGCGCGAGTTGCGCAAGGGATCATTTCGAGAATAGGCGCGTCGACCAGTTTCATGGAAGTCATCGAGAAGCCGGAAGAGATCTCAAGGACTGTACTGGAAAATGGATTGGATGCCGGCACGGCGTATGAGATCCTCTCCATTGACATCGCAGACGTCAGCGTGGGTCAGAACATTGGCGCCAAGCTTCAGATCGATCAGGCGATGGCGGATCTGAATATAGCGCAAGCCAAGGCTGAGGAACGTCGGGCCATGGCAGTGGCCCTGGAAAGTGAAATGAATGCGAAGATTCAGGAGGCCAATGCAAAGGTGATCATTGCCGAGAAAGAAATACCGGCGGCCCTGTCGATCGCCTACAAACGAAGTCAGTTCTTCAAGACCACCTAAGGTCAGCGCTTAGCCGGTTTTAAATCGAAATCCTTGAACATCGGTGCCCTTCCGATCACCGAGCAGATGGGGCATTCATAGGGGTTGTGGCCGCGGGCAGGGCAATATTCACGACCAAAGAAGATGATTTGTAAGTGGAGTTTGTTCCAAAGTTCCTTCGGGAAAAGGCGCTTGCAGTCCGCTTCGGTTTGCTGTACGTTTTTGCCGGAGCTTAAACCCCAGCGGTAAATCAATCGGTGGATGTGCGTATCAACCGGAAATGAAGGAACCCCAAAAGCCTGCGCCATGACCACCGAGGCCGTCTTGTGACCTACGGCAGGGAGTTCTTCGAGGGCCGCCATATCAGCAGGCACCTCCCCGTTGTACTTATCCACGAGGATGTGAGAAAGCTCATAGATCCCTTTGGATTTCATCGGGCTAAGCCCGCAGGGGCGGATGATGGCTTTGATGTCTTCGACGGGGATTTTGGACATGTCGTGCGCGTTGTCCGCCAGGGCGAAGAGCTCAGGGGTGGTCTTGTTGACCCGCTCGTCGGTGCACTGTGCGGAGAGCAGGACAGCAACCAGTAACGTGTAGGGACTGTAGTGGTCCAGAGGCACCGGGACTTCCGGGTACAATTCCTCCAACTTGTTGATGACGAACTCGACTTTCTCCGCTTTTTTCATCGGGCAAATTTGATATGTAATGCTTGATTTACCGAGATGCCCTATGGATTGTTCGCCCCTTCCGGGAATAGATTGATGACTTTAGAGGCAAAGTGCTTCTTGCAGTGAAGGGAGTCTTCTTACCTGCTCTGGAGGCAGACTGGAGATCAGTCGACAAAAATCCTCACTATTTTTCATCGCCCAGGCTTCGATATCGTCAAAATAGGCCTCAGCGAAGTAGCCGTCTACGAATTGAGACATGGTGATGAATCGTCCCAGGATTTCAACATGGCCTTCAAGAGCTTTTTCCTGTATCAGCCTGTTTAGTTTCCGGAAGGTTTTGCTGCGGTCTCCGTAGTCTAATGCGTAGAAGGTTTCTGCCTCTTGAGTAGTTGTGGGCATGGAATTGAATATCGCTACTGGCGTGAGGTCCGACCCTTGCTCAAGTAGGGTCAACGATTCGTTCAAATGGTCCTCGTAGGATTTCTGGAAAACCGATTGCATGGCGTTGACGAAAAATGGAGCAGCAAGCAACAGCAGGATCATGGACTTGTGCTTCATTGTTGATTTAGCAGTTAGCATCTAGCCCCTCCATTTTTTCCCTTCCCCAGTCGCTCATCGCATCGAT
>JBCCXG010000481.1:0-5236 GCA_039191945.1 Bacteroidota bacterium | reverse complement strand
TCCCGGTCTACCTTTATGAATCCATCAATACTTCCCATGTTACGCTACTTTTTCTGTCACTTTCTTACTTTCTAGCACACGCTTGAGGTCATTGGGCATCACTTTCTTGAATACCTCCTTGTAGTAGTCCCAATTGTGCAAAATGCGTCCGGCGAGTGGACTATTCGTCAGCTCCTGGTGCTTCTCTATTTTGGATTGTAGCAGGATGAGGTCTTCTGCCTGGGGCTGCTCGACGCCAATCATTTCAGGATTGATTCGGATCTCGAAGTTGTCTTCCTCATCTAGCACGTAGGCGATTCCCCCGCTCATACCCGCTCCAAAGTTGTTGCCCACCTTACCGAGGACCACTGCTAAGCCACCGGTCATGTATTCGCATCCGTGGTCTCCGATGCCTTCTACCACGGCCTCCGCACCGGAGTTTCTGACACAGAAGCGTTCCCCAGCCTGACCGTTGACGTAGACCTCGCCGCTTGTCGCCCCATACAGTGAGACGTTGCCGATGATGATGTTCTCCTCCGGCACACAGCTGGAGGTGGGGTGGGGCTTGATGACCAGGCGTCCTCCGGATATGCCCTTAGCGACATAGTCATTTGCTTCGCCCGACAGCTCAAATTGTAGTCGAGGGGCTAGGAAAGCACCAAAGCTCTGCCCTGCTGATCCCTCAAACTTGACATGGATGGGATCACCAATGATCTTGTTCTTGGTCAGGAAGTGGGACAGCAGCGTACCCGTCGCGCGATCGGTATTTTTAATGGCATAAGACAAATTGATCGGCGGTGACGACTTCTTGAGGTCTTTGATGATCTTCTGATCGAGCACCTTTTCGATGCCGTGGTTTTGGTTGATTTGCTTGTACGTCCCAACGTGCTTGGGCGACTCCTCATACTGCAGGATAGGCGTCAGGTCCAAGGTATTGATTTTCCAGTGGTCCACGTCGGTTCGCAGTCGCAGGACCTTGGTCTGTCCCACCATCTCATTCACAGTTCTGAAGCCCAGTGAGGCCATGATTTCTCTGAACTCCTGTACCAACAACTGGAAGAAATTCACCACGTGGTCAGGGTCCCCCGTGAAGAGTGCTCTCAACTCTGGCCTTTGGGTGGCGATGCCCACCGGGCAAGTATTGAGATGACACTTTCTCATCATGATACACCCTTCCACGATCAATGCCGCGGTACTGATGCCGTACTCTTCCGCCCCGAGTAGGGTAGCGATCGCCAGATCACGGCCGGTCATGACTTTCCCGTCGGTTTGTAGTACTACGCGACTGCGGAGGTTGTTCCTTACTAACGTTTGGTGCGCTTCTGCCAGTCCAATCTCCCAGGGTAGCCCCGCATGCCTGATGGAACTCAGTGGGCTGGCACCGGTACCCCCGTCAGCTCCGGAGATCAACACCACATCCGCTTTTGCCTTTGCCACACCCGCAGCGATGGTCCCGACTCCCGCTTCTGAGACCAGCTTCACATTGATGCGTGCCTCTGGATTGCTATTCTTCAGATCAAAGATGAGCTGCTTGAGGTCTTCAATGGAATAGATGTCGTGGTGCGGTGGGGGAGAGATCAATCCAACGCCTGGGGTACTGTGCCGTACACGGGCGATCCACTCGTCCACCTTATGACCAGGTAATTGGCCTCCTTCGCCTGGTTTTGCTCCTTGAGCGATCTTGATTTGAATTTCTTCAGCGTTGGTGAGGTAATTGATTGTCACACCAAATCGGCCCGAAGCTGCTTGTTTGATTGCTGATCGCTCCCAGTCGCCGTTGGGCTTTCGCTCAAACCTCGCTTCATCCTCACCGCCCTCGCCACTGTTGCTCTTGGCGCCGATACGGTTCATGGCGATGGCCAACGTGGAATGGGCCTCATGAGAAATGGAGCCGAAAGACATGGCACCGGTGGCGAATCGCTTCAAAATATTTTCGGCAGGTTCGACCTCGCTCACCGGTATCGGTCGCCGGCGCTTGAACTCGAATAGGTCCCGAAGATTGACCACTTCGGTACGCTCATCATGCACAGTCGCCGAGTACTGCTTGAACATCTCAAAGTCATTCAGCTTAGTGGACTTTTGCAGCAGGTGGATCGTTTTCGGGTTCAAGAGATGTGTTTCTCCCTTCCTCTTCCACTGATAGACGCCGCCTGTCTCCAGGAGACTGCCATTTTTCACGTAAGCGTGATGATGTTTGACCAATACCTCCTGTTCCAAATCGGAAAAGTCGAGACCATCAAGTCGGCTGATCGTCCCCTTGAAGCACTTGGAAATCACTTCGTGGCCCAATCCGATGCACTCAAAAATCTGGGCAGACTGGTAGGACTGTAGGGTACTGATACCCATTTTCGACAAAATCTTCAACAAGCCCTTACCGACCCCTTTGATGTAGTTGTCAAAATACTCCTCTAACGGTTGTGCATTGTTGAGCTGCCCTCGCTCATAGGCTTGCCGGATCGTGTCGTAGGTCAGATAGGGATAGATCGCACTTGCGCCATATCCGATCATGGTTGCGAAGTGGTGCGTCTCCCAGGCGTCACTACACTCTGCGACGAGCCCAGCCTTGGTGCGCAGTTTTTGATCCACCAAGTGGTGGTGAATGGCACCGACAGCGAGCAGTCCCGGAATCGGAGCGCGTTCGGATGATTCTTTTCTGTTAGAGATGATCAAGACGGTGATGCCGTCATTGATCGCCCGCTCGGCATCTTCGCAGATCCGATTGACAGCCTCTCGAAGCCGCTCGCCGTGACCGGCATCGAAAGTGGCATCGATGATTTGGTAGTAGAAGCCCTCCTTCTCCAAGGCTTTGATGCGATAAAAATCCTCTCTCGAAAGGATAGGCTGAGAGATGTGCACCTGGCGCGTATGGTCGGCAGATTCGCTCAGTATATTGCTCGAGTTACCGATTCGCGTGAACAAGGACATGACCAAGCGCTCTCGGATGGGGTCAATGGGTGGGTTGCTGACCTGTGCGAAGAATTGCTTGAAGTAGTTAGCCACATGTTGGCTCTGGCGCGATAGGACCGCAAGCGGGATATCTGCGCCCATCGAGCCCAGAGGTTCGGTGCCTTTTTCCGCAAAAGGCAAAATGATGTGCTTTACGTCCTCCTCGGTGATGCCATTCGAGATCTGCCGGGTCAGGAGGCGACGTGGCTCGATCACTTTGGGCACCAAATCAGGGATGGGCATCGTTCGCAGTTTGATCCGATGCTCTTTGATCCACTCGAAGTAGGGTTTGTCTTCGTAGACCATCCGTTTGATCTCGTTGTCCGCGTAGATTTCTTGCTTCTCCAGGTCCGCCATGATCATCTTGCCGGGCTGCAGGCGGCCTTTTCTGATGATCGATTCTTCTTTGATCGGAATGACTCCCGCCTCTGAGGCCATGATCAGTCGCTTGTCGCTGGTGACGCAGAAGCGCACAGGTCGCAGGCCATTTCGATCTAAAGTGGCACCAATTTGCTTGCCGTTGGTGAAGAACAAGGCAGCAGGGCCGTCCCATGGCTCCATCATCGCTGCGTGGTACTTATAAAACGCCTTGCGCAGCGGATCCATGCGGTTGTTGTCCTGCCAAGCCTCGGGCACCATCATCATCATGACGTGAGGTAGGGGCCTGCCTGCAAGCGTTAGGAGCTCTACCAGGGCATTGAGATTGGCGGAGTCTGAGTTGGCTGGGTCCGTGACCGGCAGCAACCAGGACAGTTCCTCTTCTGTGAAGTAAGGGGAGCTCATGAGCGCCTCCTTGGACTGCATCTTCGTAACGTTTCCCCGAATGGTATTGATTTCCCCATTATGCGCGATATAGCTAAAAGGCTGCGCCAGTTTCCAGTTGGGGAATGTATTGGTAGAGAACCTCGAATGTACAATGGCAAGCGCCGATTTTACTTCTGGGTTCATCAGGTCGTGATAGAACTTTTCGAGCTGATTGGTTTTGAGCTGGCCTTTATAAATGACCGTACGACTGGACAAGCTGCTGATGTAGAACTCGTTGTTTTCGCCAACAACCTTGCTCCGTACCTCGTTGGTAATCAGGTTTCTAAGTACATACAGCTTGCGCTCCAGCTCCTCGTTGGTCAGCGCGTGGTCCTTGTGCTGAACGAACAATTGCTCGATGTACGGCTCCACTGACTTGGATTCGTGCCCAGGCACTGTACCATCTACAGGCACCACTCGATAGCCAATGAGCTGAAAGCCCATCTTGCGTATGCTGGCATTCATCACTTTGCGGCAGGCGTCGCGTGTCGGATAGTGCTGCGGGTAGAAGATCATGCCAACGCCATAGTGGCTTTCGTCGGGGAGATTGAGTCCTAGCTCGCGAAGTTCTTGCTTAAAAAATGAATGAGGGATCTGGAGCAGCATACCAGCCCCGTCACCTGTCTCAGGATCAGCACCCGTCGCGCCTCTATGCTCCATGTTTTTGAGCATGGTGGAGGCGTCTTTGATCGTCTTGTGAGACTTACGACCGTTGATGTTGACCACACAACCGACGCCGCACGCATCACGCTCAAATGACGGATCGTGGAGTCCCTGATTTTGCGCTTTATCCAGAGTAGCTTTCATAGTCATCTACGTACAAACCACTAAGTTAGAGATGATTGTTAAATCAATTTTTCACATTGCTGAAGGGGTCAGAAACTTCAGCTACTATTCTTCAAAAGAAGTCTATACTTTTTTGATAATATCGAATTTAACAAGGAATACAATGACTTCGTATTGATATATTTCTAAAAATCCATTCACAAGGACCAAATGCCTTGGGTCCGATTATTAGGCCGATCATAGCAAAAATCACTCGTCCGCTTGTCGGAGTAATTCGAGCTGCTTGCTCTTGTCTTTTCTGAAGTCGAAGTTGCCATAGAAAAACAGCCGAAAAGTGTGATTGATGGTGTAAATAAACCCTGCTGCTGACTGCTGAAAAACCATCATGTATCCTGTGTCAAAACTCCATTGGCTGTTGAGCTTGTGACGGATCCCCAGGGTCAGGCGGTTTTGGTTGAAGGTATTGAAGACGATGTCCTTTCCGAAGTTGAGATGAATCTCGTCTGCCAGCATGACCGAGGTATTTCCTCCCTTCTTGATGGGTACACTGACACTTAGTAGCATACGGACGCGGTGCTCGAGGTAATCATCGTTGAGTGATTCGCCATTCTCGACCGTATTGAAAAACCGTTGCTCATTGCGAAGACGGAGTAGCAGCGTAGCGCCGGGATAGCGGTGGGTCAGGCTCAGTTGCTGATAGATGCGATTCTCGTTGGTGAAC
>JBCCXG010000480.1:0-5237 GCA_039191945.1 Bacteroidota bacterium | reverse complement strand
GATTAAGGATATCGCGCAGGAATTGAACATTTCACCCTCTACAGTGTCTCGCGCACTGGCAGATAATCCGCTGGTGAAGCCCCAAACACGCGAAGCAGTGAAAAAGCTCGCCAAGGCTTACAACTATCAACCGAATTTTACGGCCCTTAGCCTTAGAAACAACAAAACAAAAACACTGGGCATTATCATCCCGCAGATTGTCCATGAGTTTTTCGCTTTGGTTATCAGAGGGCTGGAAGACTACGCCTATGCCCACGGATACAGCGTGATCATTTGCTCCACCCACGAGATGTACGAGCGCGAAGTGATCGACGCAAAAGCACTCCTCACGGGGCGCGTGGATGGGATGCTTGCGTGTGTTTCAAAAGAAACGAAAGACTACAGTCATTTTCAGGACTTTGTGGACCGCAACATTCCGATCGTCTTCTTCGACTGTGTCTGGGAGGACATCGCTTCCCACAAAGTGGTGATCGACGACTTTGCCGCGGGCTATGAAGCCACCAAACACTTGGCAGAGCAAGGGTGTCGTAGCATAGCTTTTGTAGGTGGACCCAGAGGTTTAGCCATCAATCAAGACCGAATGGCCGGTTATCGAAAGGTGTTGGAAGAGCATGGCCTGGCATTCAACGAAGACTGGGTCGTACACTGCGAAACGGGTGACTTCGAAGACGGTTTGCAGTCTACAAAGCAGTTGATTTTCAATGAACCTTTGGACGGTCTATTTGCGGCCACCGATATGCTAGCCATTGGTGCGATGAAGAACATCAAAAGGGCAGGCAAACGTATCCCAGAGGATGTGGCTGTTGTTGGATTTAGCAACTGGTCCATCTCAGCGCTATTCGAGCCTTCCCTGACAACCATTGATCAGCCAGGATATGAAATGGGACACAAAGCCGCTGAGCTCCTAATCAAACAAATCAAGGATCCGGACAACTCAGCGTTTGAGACCTTCACGCTGCAAACGAAACTAGTAGTGAGGGAGAGTTCTCAAAGGAACTAGTCATAGCTGAGGCGCCAACACTCTCTTTCGGTGGAGTCTTCTACGATCGTGAAGAACAAAAGGCTACTCATTCGGATGGCCGAGCCGCCATCACGCTCTTTTAACACAATCTCCTCGCCGGGCGCCATATCAAACTGACGTGACCTACTCGCCGATTCGCTGACCATCCAGGTGAAGAACCCTTCTGATTCTCGTTCGTGGCCAAAAAAACCTTTGCGAAGCAAATGGTCACCGCTGGTATCTTCAACCTCTACAGTCAACGGATAGATCGGACTAAATCTGCGCACAAATCCCGGGCATTGAAACTCCCCCTGAAAGACATCGAAAACCATTGCTACATCATCCTCACTCCCCTCAGGCCGGGTGAGCCTTGCGGAAGATAGAATAGCCTCCGACAAATAATGTTTCAAGGAGTCAGCGAAGTAAGGTTGCTCATCCAGGAGGCTCTTGGGGATCGAAAACTGTAAGAAGCTTTCAGAGGAAGCCTCCGCACCATCTATCGTCTTTTGAATGAGTCGATCATTACCGACCGTCTTGACTACCAATACTTTGCCGCGAACGACCCTTCCGCGATTAGACGGTATCTCGTCGATAGCAATGCTATTTGGGTCTAGAAAGTGAAGTTCGACTCGGCGATGTATCCATTGCTTACTGGCCGCGTTCAGTGGATGATCGGCAGAAGCATTTTGAATTCTGATATAAGCTTCTTGCAGATTGTAGTCCAAGCGGTTCACCCACCATTTGCGCTGATCGGCATTGTAATATTGATAGTCCAGATTTTTGCCCAACCAGTCCAAGGCGGTCGATAAAGATTGCCCGCTCAAGTCGGAATAACCAAGCAAAAGAATGGCTAACGATAGGGTAAAGCCTCGGATGGCACCTTTCATTGTTGAGGTTTCTGGAAAGTTTCCAAATACTGGTGCAAGGTAGGAAGAATCGACTTGAAAAATGATAATTACTACAAGTGAGGTAATTATGAAACATTTTTACCACATTTGTAGTAAATACCTATCATGAGCAAATACCACCTGGGAGAATTTGAAGAAATCGTGATGCTGACCGTCGCCATTTTGCAAGACAAGGCTTATGGACTCGCGATCATCGAGGAGATCGAAGGTCGACTTGACCGCCGAGTGAGCATCGGCTCGATTCAGACGGTCTTGAGAAGATTAGAGGAAAAGGGCTATCTCTCCTCTGCGTTTGGTGAAGCGACCAAAGTACGTGGGGGTAAGAGAAAACGCTATTTCACTTTGACCACTTTCGGCCAAAACGCATTGGAGGAAGTCCGCGAGCAACGTATCGGTCTGTGGAACGCTATTCCCAAACTGAGCACAAAATAGCCATGCCCGAGCCATCCATACAGCCTCCCAGCGGTCCTCTGCGCCTGCTTCGCTGGTTTTGCAAAGCAGACTATCTCGAAGACATTGAAGGTGACTTGGTCGAGCGGTTCGAGAAAGAATACGCGGAACTGGGGCCCTCCAAAGCCCGCCGTAAGTTCATAAGAGAAGTGCTCGGCTTGCTACGACCAAACCTCATCAGAGGTATTTCAAAAACTCAAAAATTCAGTCAATTGGACATTTTTAAAAACTACTTCAAGACCACCGTGCGCAGTGCGCGACGCGAGTTGTCCTTCACCCTACTGACCCTGCTTTGCTTGATCATTGGGTTCGCCGCCAGTATTTACGTAGGGCTCTACACCAAGCATGAACTAGGATTCGATACTTTCCATGAGAAATCGGACCGCATCTACCGCATCAACCAAACCTACATTTGGGGGGATCGAGATGAGCAATTTGGCTCAACGGGCCCGGCAGTGATGACAGCCATACAAGAAGAAATCCCTGAATTCGAAACGATGGCCCGGGTACTGACCTTCAATGATGCCGTCGTAACGATCAATGACAACAATCAGACCGCGATGTTTGAAGAGGGTGAACTTAGAGGAGCTGACTCCACCTTTTTCGACATCTTCACCTTCCCATTCATCGCCGGCAATCCGAAAACAGCACTCAAGGCACCCCATAGCGTCGTCCTTACTGCCTCTGCGGCAAAGCGATACTTCGGTACGACTGACATTCTTGGAAAGCAAATGACCATCAAAGATGAAGATCATGAGCACAGCTACCTGGTCACTGGTGTCACAGAAGATATCCCAACCAATTCACACATTACCTTCGAATTATTGATTTCGAACAGCTCGGTACGAAGGTTCCAATGGAACAGCGATACCTGGTGGTGGACCACCTTCGTCACTTTTGGACTACTGCGCCCTGATGCAGATCCGGATTTCGTTGCGAAAAAGGTAGCGCAGGTTCCCGCCAAATATTTGGAGCCCTTTTTACTCCGCTACCAGGGCATTACGTACGAGGAGTTTGAAGCCTCTGGGAGAGAATGGAATCTGTACATGCAACCACTCTTGGATATTCATCTCAGCAGCAAGCGTGTCTTCAGCCGACTCAATGACACAGGTGATCTCAATATGATCATTACCCTCGTCACCATCGGCTTGCTCATCCTCGCCCTATCAATAATCAACTTTATCAATCTATCCACCGCGCGATCCTCCATTCGAAGCAAAGAAGTCGGGATGCGAAAGATCATTGGGACGACGCGAAAGTCCCTCATGATTCAATTTCTGTTTGAGTCACTGTTATTCTGTACGATTTCAGCCATGATCAGCCTTGTGCTACTCTTGATTTTCTCCGATTATTTATCAGTCATCTCGGGTAAGACATTGGATCTCCCTATGCTAATTTCAGATCCACTGGTCATTGGAGTGATTTTAGCGGGTATCGTTTTGGTATCGATTGCTGCCGGCTTGTACCCAGCTTTCATCCTATCATCAGTGCAACCGATCAAAATCATCAAAGGTCAGCTGGTCAGCGGCGCTAAAGGGAGCTTCATTAGACGGCTGTTGGTCACTGTGCAGTTTGCGGTATCCATGGCACTGATTGCGAGCTCTTTGATCATCCAAGACCAGGTGCGCTACTGGCTGAATATGGACTTTGGATTCACCAAGGACAATGTGATTGTCATACAAAACGTCGAAAGGTTAACATCTTCCCTGGACGCCTTCCAATCCGAGCTGTTACAGTACTCGCAGGTAAAAAACATCTCCTTCTCCTCGGATACACCTCCCTATATGAACGAGTCGGATCAGGAGTTTTACCTCAGTGGGGAAGAAGAGAAGCTACAAATCAGCTTTTGGTTCACCGACGAGAATTTTTTTGACATTTATGGCCTAGAGATCATCGCGGGTCGAGGCTTTGAAAAGGGGTTGAACAATCGCAATACAGTTGTCGTCAGCCGCTCCTTTGCCGAATTTTATGGGATCACGGACCCATCAGAAATCATCGGACGCTCACTCAGGTACTATGGTTCTAATGCCGAAATCGTTGGCGTTTCTGAGGACATCGAAACAGAAATACGGTTTAAACAGCTACCAATTGCCACCTATTTTGAGGAGATCGATTCCTTGCAGCCATATACGCCCGGACGCGAACTGTCTATTCAGTTGCAGGATCAATTGTCTGCTGCCCAGGTCAATGAATTGATGATCAAGATGGAAGAACGATGGTCAGAACTGTCGCCCTTACCCCTGAAGTCCTACTTTTTGGATGAGCGTTACGAATCGATTTTCGAGACGACGATCGACTTTGGTCAATTGATCAATTTCTATGCGATGATTGCGGCTATCCTGGCAGGTCTGGGGCTCATGGGTTTAGTCGCCTATGTCATCGAGCGAAAAAACAAGGAAATTGGTATTCGCAAAGTGCTAGGAGCATCCAGAAGCAGCGTATGGTTCCTGCTAACCAGTGAATTTGGCCGTCTATTGCTCATAGGATTTGTCATCGCAAGCAGTATCTCCTGGTATATCATGCACGGCTGGCAACAAGACTTCCAATACAGAGATACGATAGATCCCCTGACATTCCTTTTCGCTGGATTCATCATGTTGGCGGTGGTCCTCGCCACTATGGGCTATCAAACCATCAAAGCAGCCAGCGCCAATCCGATCAAGTACTTGAGAGACGAATAAAAATTTGGGGCGCCCCACCGCACAAGGCCTTGCGCTAGCCCTGCGCAAGCGGGGCGAGCGCTTAGCACCTGCTTCTAAGCGTCATTTGTCAGTAATCGTGGATTTTGGCCACAATCGGGTTCGAGTTGCAGCAGTTTACCTGGATCACTTCAGTTTCACTACAGCAATTCGTAAGTAAAGGTCAAATTGCCTCTTTCT
>JBCCXG010000479.1:0-5247 GCA_039191945.1 Bacteroidota bacterium | reverse complement strand
CGATGGATCGCGACAGTACAAAGCCGCTGTCTTCTTGAATGCTTTGGTTGAATACACTCACATCTTTGATCTTCAAGGTAGGCGGATCCAAATCCGGTACGATATCTTCAGGTTTGAAATAATTGAAGCCCTTTACCCCACCAAAGAATAGCTCACCCGACCTCGAAATGAAACGAGCATTTCGAAAGAACTCTTTGGACTGCAGTCCGTCCGCTTGATCAAAGGTGGCAAAGACCCAATCTCCGTCCTCGAAGGTCATCTTGGTCAAACCATTGTCCGTGCTCACCCAGAAGATCCCGTTTTGATCTTCGATTATGGCCCTGATCTCGTTGCTTGCAATTCCATCTTTTTGATAAAAAGCCCGAAACTCATCGGTGTCACGATCATATAGGTTGAGTCCATGGGAGGTGCCGACCCATATCCTATGTTGGCTGTCTTCGAAGATGCACTGGATAAAATCTCCACTGAGGAAGTCTCCCACTTCGGGATCAGGATGATAGTGTGAGATCGTGAATGAATCATCGTCGAAGAAATCAAGCTTATCCAAACCAAATACAGTTCCTACCCACAAGGCACCCGTGACATCATCTACCTCGACATCGTAGGTTTGGTGCGAGCTCAGGTACTTATCACTATACTTCACATGACCGACCTCGAAGTACGTTCCAGTCCTAGGGTCATATCGGGAAATACCATGACCCCAGGTCGCCAGCCACAACCGGCCCTGATCGTCTTCGTCGATATCAAAAATGTTATTGCTAGCTATGCTCGGCCGATCATCGATCTGTCTAAACTTTTCAAATCCACCGGATTTGGGATCATAGCGGTTGAGCCCGTTCGCCCAGGTTCCGACCCAGACCCTGTCTTGACTGTCCTCGAACAAGCAGAGTACGGCATCGCCACTTAGCGAATTTGGATCTTTCTCATCATACCCCTTAAAGGTGAAGGTACCCTCGCTACGGTCCCAGATGGAAATACCCCCGCCGTCCGTTCCAATCCAAAGGTCCTCATCCGTTTCATGAAATGATGACACCGTCCCAAACTTCAACCGTACATTTTTTCCGCCACCGGGGGTCAAAACATCAAACTTCTTGCTCCAAGGGTCATGTAGAAAAAAGCCCTGATTGTTTGAGCCAAGCCAGAGTCGACCTCGATTATCTTCGAATATCTTCCAGATAGAATTGGACCTAAGGGTCGTTGGGTCCTCAGGATCGTTGACAAATGAACGAAACTTGTCATTTGCTGTATCATACAGCTTGAGTCCACCGGATTCGGTTCCCACCCAGAGTCTTTGTTGGCTATCCACATGCACGTCAATGACCGATTGGGCTCTCATTCCCGCATCGTACCATTTGGTCGTATACCCTAGACCGCTCTTCTGCAAATAGCCTAGACCCTCTCCCCTCGCGGCCATCCAAACTCCACCCTTCTCATCACGGTCTACATCTACTATGCCAACGCTTGGTGGAATATGCCCTAATTGTGAGATGGATGTTACCTGTCCCTCATTTAAGTCATGTGACCTGAAGAGACCGTCGCTACACGCAAGCCAAACACCCTGCTCATCGAATAGGAGGTCATTGACCTCACGATCCCGAAAGGTTTTGAAATCACCAGTCACCCACCGTACAAGGTCCCCCTTCTCCTTGTCCACCAAAAAAAGCCCGTGAAGCGTACCAACCCATAACCTCCCGCGTAGATCCTCCTCAAAAGTCAGTGCATCAATGGTCGGATACTCGGATGTATCACGTTTTTGAAACCGAGTGAAATCGTCCGTGAGATGGTCATACCTGGCAATTTCCTCAAACGTTGCAATCCATAAATCGCCCATATGGTCAACATAAAGATCATTTATGCGATTTTCGGGCAATGAACGCTCATTTCCACTCTGGTACGTATAAACCTTAAACTCCGTACCATCGAATCGATTGAGGCCTCCGACGGTGCCAATCCAAAGGTACCCTCTAGCGTCCTGCGCGAAACAACGCGCATTGCTTTGAGATAAATCATCAAGGAATTGCTCGAATTGGATGAAAGAGCTCGGGAGCTTCGCCTGTTGACAAAATAATTGACATCCGGCGAGCCCAAAAAAAATGGCAGTTAGGAGGGCAACACGCAAAACTGGATCTTTGTGTCTGGTTCTAGGGCAATTATAAATGATTATTGCGTTATGTGAAAATGGGAGCTGGTCAAGGGGATTTTCTCAGGCTAATCCAGAAAGTTGTCCCCATCCTGCCACTCACATGCCTCCACTTGGCGTGCTGAACTTGACCCCTCTGCGGTCAGGATGTCCCGTGTCACCAGCCAGCGCTCCCCGTAAATGGATCGGTAGCAGATTTCTATTTTTATCCGGTCCCCAGCTTCATATAAAAACTGCATAAGCCCTTCGTTTTGGCCCAGGTCCAAAAAGGCCATTTCTTCCCCCGAGGAAAGCACCTTTTGGTAGAGGCTACTTGCAGATCGAGTCGCAGATAAGTCCTCGGGAGGCCCCAAGAGCGCAATGAGCTCTAACCAGGAAGAGGTTGGCTTCCCATCGACCAGGACCCTGACTCCATCTACGATCGCTGGCCCCAAGCCATCGTTGCCGACGAGGATGCAATAGGCGCTGATGACGCTGTCATTTTGCATAGAAAAATGCATATCGACAGCGAGCGACGGCCAGGCACTGGATTTCATCTGCTGGAGTAAAATCTCTGTTTGACGATTAAGGAGTGTGGCTTGCCTGATGGAGACAAATAGGGCGGCAAAGCTCACGATCAACACGCCAATGGATAGAAGTAGATGTGGATCAATCCTTTTCACGGACTTGAAAATTAATGCTATTTCTGCGCAGCATCAACTGCTCTGCACAACTATCCGATTATTGCGCCGACAAGCGCTAGGTGCTATTGTGACCATCATTTCACCCTTGAGACCCATGAGCATACGGCTTTATAAATTGACTTATATTTGGCCTTTTCAAAAACCAAACCAATGCAAGACAGAGGAGCTTTCTCCAGTCGTTTAGGATTCATTTTGGCAGCCGCAGGTTCTGCGGTCGGATTGGGCAATATATGGCGCTTCCCTTTCGAGGCAGAAGCAGGAGGTGGAGCCGCCTTCGTTTTGCTCTATTTGATTTTTTGCTTCATCCTCTGTTACCCCGTTATGGTCACGGAGGTAGCCATCGGTCGCCGGACTAGCAAAAACGCCGCTGGAGCCTTCAAGGCGTTAGGTTTCAAGAAGTGGTCGATCGTCGGGCTGAGTGGAATTGTGGCTGGTGTCATTATCCTCTCTTATTACAACGTAGTGGCTGGGTGGGCCCTGGGTTATTTCATCGAAATGGTTCAAGGTAACTTCGAAATCGGACAAAACTTCGGGGGCTATGTGTCCAACGTCGGTAAGATCTCTATCTACGCCGTACTATTCATGCTGGCGACGGCTTCGATCATCGCACAAGGGGTCTCTGGAGGTATAGAAAAGGCGGCAAAAATCCTCATGCCTACTTTGATCATTATGATCCTCGGTCTTGTGGCCTATGCCTTCACATTGCCTAATGCCATGGCTGGAGTCAAAGTGTATCTGGTACCTGACTTCTCAGAGCTCAACCTTAAGGTAATGGGTGGTGCCCTTCGACAAGCATTCTTCTCACTCTCTCTCGGAATGGGGGCCCTGATCACCTACGGAAGCTACCTATCGAGAAAGGAAAATATCATCTCCTCCTCCGTTTTCATTACGTTTTTCGATGTAGGCATCGCATTCATTGCCGGCCTCATGATGTTTCCGCTGGTGGCTTACAATAGCGGCGGCGATATGGCCAACATCAGTGGCGGCCCTGGGCTCATATTTTCCACGCTACCGGCTGTCTTCTCCTCTTTCGGGCCTACCCTCGGAACGTTCATTGGGTCCTTCTTTTTCCTTCTGTTGTCCTTTGCCGCACTCACTTCCACGGTATCCTTGCTGGAAGTACCTGTATCGTACCTCGTAGACGAATTAAAGATTTCCAGGCGTAAATCCGTGTGGATTATGGCAACCATCATCTTCGTATGCGGACTTCCCTCCCTGGTAGCCAATGGCTACAGTGAGTTTTTCACTCAATTTATTGTCTACTTCGGAGCGGATTCAGCGACTGATTTTATGACCTTCTTGCAGAATATCTCAGATATCATTTTGCTGATTGGGGGAAGTTTGATTGTTTACTTCGCGTCCTACGTCTGGAAGCGGGAAAACCTTCATGAAGAATTGGGAGTGGGCTATGAGGGCTACCATCAAAGCATAGTGAAGCGCTTAATCAACTTTGCAGTCACTTATGTGACTCCTTTTTTGCTCTTTATCATGTTCATACTGGTCGTTTTGAGCAACTTCTTCGGTATAGACACTATCTAGGCGGTGGTCGGTGATCTCGCCGAAAGGTTTCGGGTTGATTCCGGTCAAAGTAAATGACGTAGTCGCCTGGTCTTAGGTTTCTGACATCTACTTCGGTACCGGTTCCAGAGAGGACCAACTCACTTTTTTGATTATACACTTCAAAGAAGGCGGAACGAGAGAGATTGAGCTTGAAATTTGTCGTCACCGGCTTGAATTTTACGGGGTCCGGATAGTGTTCGTATTCTGCCTCACGAGAGTACAGGTAACGTCCAGTGCCAAAGTCATATTTGACCCGATATTTGTTTGGGCCAATGTCCAACTCCGGGTAAAAGACATATTCCGCAAATTCAAACTTACCCTGAGATTTGAAGGACTCTTGCTCCACCCAGACACCGCCATCAAGTTTCTCCACGGCATAGGTCCCAATCTCCCGCTCGCCTTCTGTCCTCCAGTAGAGGGCCGAATCGGTCAAACTCGTAACCAGAAATTTGTAAGAAGAATGGAAATGGATAGAACGCTCATTGACAATCTCCGGGCTGCACAAACTGTCCTGATGGAATATCCGAACGGTCACAGGGGTGAATAGGTCTGTGCCTTGGAAACTCACTTTCAGCGCGCTCAGACGATAGTTTAGGTCGAGACGCCTGTTATTGACCTGAATCTCACTTACACAAAACTGCTTGGACGTCTTGTTGTAAGGATTTTTGACGTATAGCGGCTTTCCCTGATAGACACCCACTATCGTTTTTTCAAAGCCTTCGCTGACCTGTATCGGCTCTACCGTCGGGTAGAGAAGCGCCAAAATCCATATGTATATCATGAATAAACTGCGAAAAAGTCAATTTCGCTATAAAGTTAATCCTATTTTCAGTTACGCTCTCTCCGGCTATTCAATTGGAGTCG
>JBCCXG010000478.1:0-5249 GCA_039191945.1 Bacteroidota bacterium | reverse complement strand
TCAAGGACTTCAGACTTTGGCAGTTGAAGCTTGTATGTCAAATGGGCCACGCGGTGATGGCAAGAAATCGGGAAGCATCATCAGTGCTACTACCTGCTGTCTCGTTACTAGTCGTAGCCTACCCGTCGACCATTGATATTCACTTCAGGAGCGATGAAAAGAGATTCGATGTCATGGGCGCTGAAGGGGTAAGATACGAAACGATTAAAAAGAGGGTGGAAAAAGCAGTTGTGACAGACACTGGCGAAAGGCTGACGCAGGCCAATAAGCTTGCTGTCTGCTACTTGGATGAGGCAACAAAGAAGGAGTATGTCGAATACCTCAACCACATGGCCAAGACGGGAGCTATTGAAGAAAAGGTAGAGGATTTGGAATTAGACCTTCCAACGGATAGCGCTGGCATCAAGTCACTGAGAGTGGATCTAAAAACTAAGAGTTAACAAATGCTGATATTCGTCGTCTCTGGTCACGTTTGAAAATTTCATCATTGAGCTGCCCGGCATTTCGGTCAGCTTTAACATTCCTATGATCACCGACCTGCAATCCTATGAAACTATCGCTCCACTTGTTTTTGATTTCTCTCCTCTTCATGCTTGATGGAACCCTCACTGCTGGAGCGGCTGCTGCTCAGACTGACGCGGAAGGTGAGTATGGCACGATTTACGTTTTTTTGGATTGGGAAATAGTCGCTTTTTGTGTCATGGTATTGTCTATTCTAGGCTATTTCATCTACGTGGACAAGCCGAGATCCCCGCAGCACCAGACCCTCAACCGGATAAAGGATGAGATGGTGGGTGAGATTGATGATGCATTAAGAGGGATAATGACGGAGCAGGAGCCATACTTAAATTCAGAGCTGACCCTATCACAATTAGCGGCGCTGATCTCAATTTCGGATAAGGACCTCTCCTATTTCCTCAATAGGCATCTACAAACCAACTTTTATGACTTCATCAACAAGTTCCGAATCGATGCCTTCCTGACCAAAATGCAAAATCAGGACTATGGCAAGTATTCTATGACTGGGGTAGCCTTGGAGTGCGGCTTCAAGTCAAAAAGCAGTTTTTACAGGGCATTTAAAAAACAAAAAGGAGCTTCACCGAAAGCGTACATTTTAGGTTTGCAGGGGTATTCCGAGAGCTTCTGAAAAGAGCACCATGCGGGACACCCCATTAGCCTGCGGAAGGGCTCACACTACACAGGGCTTTTTGAAAACGATCTGACTTTCTTCTGTTTTGAAAGGAGTAACACCAACGGACATCCAGAGACATGCGGCAACATGATACCAGTAGCGACAGTGAGACCAAAGGTCGACGGGACCAAGCGGAGGTTGGGAGCTTTTATTTCATCTTTTGGGGCATCATCGTGAGTGTGACTAATCTTTTACAGTTCATACTCGGCGTGCTCTTTGATTACCCCTATCCTTATGTGGTTTGGCTCGCGATCATACCTGCTGCCCTGTTCAGCGGTGTTTACGCCATCAGAAGAAGAAAGAGCCACAAGCCTACCCATGCCTCAAGCAATATCCATAAGGACAACTGGTTGTTCATCTTTTCAGGTATGCTACTTATTATCCTTTTTGGCGAAAAGGTCAATCACCAAATCTCGCCCCTAATCACACTACTTTTGTCAATTGGTACTTTCACGTCGGGAAGAGCGATGGGCTTCAGGCCGTTACAGCTTGGCGGACTCTCCCTCTTTTTGGCCTCGATGATAATGTTTTTGGTACCACGTCCGTATCAACCGCTAATAGCGAGTATCGGAATGATCCTTGGCAACTTCGTACCTGGACTTCAACTAAGGGCAATGACGAAATAGAGCGTCTTACGCTTACTGCTTCCACTTCACCGTATTGAGTAGATGCATGATGTCGTTTTCAAGGTAAGTGATGACCGGAGCGAGCGAATCGTTCTTCTCAGCGGTCTGAAAGTAGAGTGCCCCTCTTAGGAAGTTTTTGCTGCTGTCCGTGATGTGAAATTGGAATGGGCTTGGCACTTCTCCCTCCAACTCGGTGACTGAAGCCACGTTGCCGCTGTTGAGCACGACAATTTTCTCCTCAATGGCGTAGGCTTTGACGTTGTGCTTGCTGGTCAAACGGTAGCTGTCGTCGAGGATTTCATCAGCGGTCGCTTTACCATCCATTTCCTTATAAGTGATCTGAATGTGCGCATCAAAGACGGGGTAGTACAGATCAATCCAGTAGCGCTCTGAGATCCAGGAGGTATCATCATACATCATCGCATGCGATGAGAAGTCAAAAGCATAGGGTAGACTATCGGGCAAGGGACGGTAGGTCGCTTCCGGGAGCTCGATCCGATTAAAGCCCTTCGGTTTGGGCAGGTAGTTTTGGCCACATCCCAAGAGTAAGCCGAAAAAGATTAATGTTAAACAAGCCGTTCTCATAGATCATTCAAGACACTCCGCTCCAAAAATATTCTCACTCTTTTGATCCGTTTTTGGTCGACGGCGACTACGGTGAAGTGGAAGGGGCCGTACTGGATCTTTTCTCCAGCGTTGGGTAGCTTTTGATTGATTTCGAGTAGTAGTCCACCAAGCGATTCACTCTCCCCTTTGACTTCTTCAAACTGATCGCTCTCTACCTGTATCACCTTGCAGAAGTCATTGAGAGATGTTTTACCCTCAAATACATACGTATTTTGGTCCAGCTTATTGTAGGTGACATCCGCGTCCTCATCAAACTCGTCATTGATCTCTCCGACGATTTCTTCGATGATGTCTTCCATAGTGATCAACCCTTCCGTGCCCCCGTACTCATCCACGACGATGGCCATGTGGACCCTCATCTTTTGAAAGTCCTTGAAGAGGTCGTCGATCTTCTTGCTCTCGGGCACGAAGTATCCTGGCCTCAGGAGGGCCTGCCAATCAAAGTCGTCCTCCTTATCCAGGTGCGGCAGCAGGTCCTTCACATATAAGATTCCTTCGATTTTATCGATGGTCTCTGTGTAGATCGGAATCCGAGAATACCCCGTCTTGTTGATCTGATCCATCAGTTCGTGAAAATCTGAGGAAGTGTCCATGGCCGTGATATCCAATCTGGACTTCATGACTTGCTTCACCGACAAAGTGCCAAAATTCACAATCCCCTTGAGGATCCCTTTTTCTTCTTCGGTGGCCTCTTCCTCTGCCGTGATTTCCAGGGCTTGATTGAGCTCGTCCACCGATAAGTTGTACCCCTTTTTTTGGATCCTTTTCTCGACTACGGAGCTTATGGAGATCAAGAACCAGGCCACTGGCTTCGAGACTTTTGTTCCAAACCAGATGAGCGGGGAGGTCAGTCGCGCGAAACCATAGCTATTGTTTGTAGCATAGACTTTGGGGACGATTTCGCCTAGAAAGACAATGACCAACGTAATGGTGGTCGTCAGCAGAAAGAGGACGAACCCGCCATTTTTTTCATCATCAACGATCTGCCAGGTCATGACGTACGATAGGGTAATGAAGAGGATGTTGACCAGATTGTTGATGATCAGAATAGTTGCCAAGAGCCGTCTCGGCTTCTTCATGAGAGAGACGATCACCTGGTCGCGCTTATCCTGGGAGTCTTTCAGTTTATCCAGCTCATCCTGGGTGAGCGAAAAGAACGCAACCTCTGATCCAGAGATCAAGCCTGAGACTACGATCAATAGGATCAAAGGAATCCCATACGCCAAATAAAAGGTGAAGGGGACTTCAGTGAAAGCTGCTAAAATGTACCAGGGATAGGGGTCTTCCGGAGAAGTTTCCAACTAGGCGGGATTTGGTGAAACCTTAGAACGGTAAGTCGTCTGATACATCGCTGCTTACGCTGGTGCTTGCAGTACTCGTACTGCTGACGGACGAACCGTAGTCTTCTTGAGTGGGCATCGGGGCTTGCTCCATTCCGGAAGAGGAGCCACCTCCACCGAGCATATTCATGTTGTCAGCGACTACCTCTGTTGTGTAGCGTGTGACACCATCTTTTTCCCATGACCGGGTCCTCAATTTTCCTTCAATGTAAACCTGATCTCCCTTCTTGAGGTATTTCTCAGCGACATCAGCAAGTCCTCTCCAGAGCACAATATTGTGCCACTCAGTATTCTCGCGTCGTTCACCAGTATTGCGATCTTTATAGGTCTCAGAGGTAGCAATGGAAAAGCTCGCAACTGCCACACCCGACTCCAGGTGCCGGACTTCCGGGTCCCTTCCCAATCTACCTACAAGGATCACTTTATTTACTCCAGCCATATCTTTAAAAATACTAAAAAATCTGGTGCTCTAAATAGTTCACCATCAATTTTGGTTTGGGCAAAGTTAATATTTGATGGAAGCTGTAAGCCTTTAACTCGTACTTATTTAGCAAATCATCAAATACATTTTTGTCCGTCACATCCGCCCGGTAAAATCGCGCCTCGATCCGCTGATGAGTAAGGATATGCCGGTAGACCTCGGACACTTCTAGGGTATGCGTTGTATTCGGGTGCAGATAGTCATCCAGTTGGAAAGAAGAGGATTCCACCAGCATGAACTCATATAGGCCTTGCCAGATGTCATTTCCAACGCGTTGTTTCATCGCCACGTGTCCCTCGTGTGCTATGACCAGATAATGAAAAGGTCGGGTGCGGACTTTCACTTTTTTGGTTTTCACTGGGTACTTCAGTTGATCTCCAGCAGCTCTCGCCAGGCAGTGGTCCTCCACGGGACAAAGCTCACAAGATGGATTTTTGGGTGAACAAACGGTCGCACCCAATTCCATCATCCCCTGATTGAATGCATCTGGGTGATCGGGTGAAATCAACTCGTCAAGGATATCGAGAAAATGCTTTCGCGAAGATGAGGCGGAGATATCATGTGCCATGGCGAAGACACGCGCAATCACCCGGTACACATTGCCATCGAGCACAGGGCTCGGGACCCCAAACGCAATAGAGGCAATAGCCGCCGCCGTGTACGGACCCACGCCGGGGAGAGCCAACAGACCATCATAAGAAGACGGGAACTTACCGCCCATTTCCTTTGCGACTACTTTGGCGGCCTTGTGCAGATTTCGTGCGCGGCTGTAGTATCCTAAACCCTGCCATGTACGCATCACATCGTCCTGAGGAGCTGAAGCAAGATCCTGTATTTGCGGGTATTGTTGTACAAAACGCTCGTAGTACGGAAGGCCCTGTGCTACCCTTGTTTGTTGCAAAATGATCTCGGATAACCAGATCTTGTAAGGGTCCTTCGTGTTCCTCCAGGGTAGGTCCCTCTTTTTGATTGAGTACCAGTGG
>JBCCXG010000477.1:0-5251 GCA_039191945.1 Bacteroidota bacterium | reverse complement strand
TCATTGCATTCTTGTTGTAGGCGAAACCGCCATAGCCGCCGTCGATGGATCGCTGTGCCCACTCAAGTGCTTCCTCAAGGTTGACATCGTGGTCATAGCACCAGTTGGCTGCATCATTCCAGGCCTCCCAGCGATAGGTGTTGATACCCCGCAACTCGTTGCGCAAACTGGCGACCACTGTTTCGTTGAGATCCACGCTGACGGTAAAAGGAACACGCTTCTCGCCCCACTCAACGCCCATGACGATCGTATGTTCAGACGCTGGGATAAATTCAAAATCCAGCTTCTCAGAAAAAGGGCATGGTTCGCTGTTTACCGCAACGCGCAGGGCGACATCATTCTCCAGATCCAGGTAATAGCTACCCCACAGGTTGTTGTTGTGAGCAAAGAGGATTTCAAATTCATCTCCGTCCGGGATCATATGCAGACCATATTTACCCGCACGAAGCACTTGCCCTTCCACCTCCACATCCGTAGAGAAGGAGATAGTCGTATTCATATTGGCCCCTACTCGCCATGGAATGGGCTCACCTTTTTGAGGTACGATGTCTGGTGTATTCCAAACATCGCGCTCTCGCACCTGGGGACTGTGGTATTCAACGGCGATCTCTGTCACTCCCAGAATCTGTTTTTCATAGACGTAATTGCTTCCCTTGGGCAGGGAAAGGGTGTGGAACTGAGCCAGCGCTCCCGTGCTACAAAGCAGGGCGACCAGCAAACTTTGAATTTTTGACTTCATTTCGAATTTTTGATTTGTGCGACAATCTCCCCTATTCAGGGGGTATCCATCTCCTGATTTGCGAAATGTGGAGAAGAAAATTGTCGGATCGTAAGAAAGCAAGCTCTTTGGTCCATTCACTGATTGCCACTCGAATTCCAGAGAAATCTGCCCGCCTTCCCCCTTTGGCTTAAAGTGTCAAATCATTGGCTTAACGGGTCAAGCATAGGCTACCTCACCGCTCCACTTTTACACTCGTAATCAGTCACAAACTGTGGCAACTCAAACAAAAAACAAGTAAGAATGACACACAACATCTTAGTAATCGGAGGGACTGGTAAGACCGGTCGCCTGGTAGTCGAAAACCTCAAACAATTGGGACACAACGTACAATTGGGAACACGAGACAACACTCCCGCTTTTGACTGGGATAATCCAGCGACGTACGCCGAGGCGCTGAAAGGCATGGACCGCGCCTACATCGTATATTATCCAGATCTGGCGGTTCCTGGTGCCCGAGACGCGATCAACGCACTGACGGAGGCAGCACTAAAGGAAGGTCTGGAAAAAGTTGTGCTTCTTTCAGGCAAGGGAGAAAAAGAAGCGGAGGCCAGCGAGGAAATTGTCGCCAACTCCGGCCTTAACTATACCTTGGTAAGGGCCTCTTGGTTCAATCAGAACTTCAGCGAAGGCGCCTTCAGAGACTATGTTTTGGCAGGTCAATTAGCCCTTCCCATGCCAGAAGCGAGTATCCCCTATATCGATACCCGGGACATCGCTGACATGGTCACCAAGGCACTCTTAGACGACAGCCTCAATGGCAAAACGCTCACCGTAACT
This sequence comes from Bacteroidota bacterium, assembly GCA_039191945.1. GTDB lineage: Bacteria > Bacteroidota > Bacteroidia > Cytophagales > Cyclobacteriaceae > JAWPMT01. The sequence goes on along the minus strand of JBCCXG010000477.1, from coordinate 3,693 downwards.
GGTCCTAGAAAATTGACTTTTGAGGAAGTGGCTGAGATCCTCAGCGAGAAGTTGGGAAGAAGCATCCAGTATCAGGCGATTTCCATGGAAGAGTTCAAGGCCGGGCTAGTCGCTGCCGGACTTCCAGAGTCTATGATCTGGCTATTGCAGTATCTCTTTACCGAAGTCCTGGGTCACTCTGAAAATCAGACCGTCTCCCATGATGTGGAAGAGATCCTCCATCGCAAGCCAATCACATTTGAAGCGTATGTCGGCACGACCGTGGCATCTGGCGCCTGGAATGTGGAACTAGCTCAGTGAATGTAAAGGGGCTCAAGTGAATGAAAAATCACGTCAAATAGCTTGGAGGCTGCTCTTACCCAGAGCAGCCTTATTCATTCCTCTGAAATGATCGCGAAAACACATCGAAAGTACTTGCTTACTCTTGTCGGACCCTCCTGCGCTCTTTCGTCCTATCTACTCGCCTTTTCCCGCCCTGCCCCTTCAGCAAACGGAATAAAGGGGTGCAGCCATATCGATCTGCAAAGAAGGTGGTCCCTGCTACGGGTGAAATTGTCGTACCTTCTCGGCGAACCCCATAACCCAGTTTGACGCTGGCCATGTATAAACGTGACTGGATGTCCAATGCCCACCTCTTGCGTTGCACTAATTCGTGGCCGCCGGCGAGCAAAACACCGTGATCCCAGTGCACTTCTTCGAATTTGCTTTTCGATTCGTAGAAAGCTCTGGCATCCATCGCCGGGCCATACTCGGCAGAGATCCAGAATTTGTCTGATGTCAAGTATTGGCACATTTAAGCGAATCTGAATCAGCCGTTTCGATTTTTTGTCCATCAGCCTCAATTCATTCCCGTACGCAGATGCTCAATGGCCGCTCCCAATTGTGAGTCGACACCCCTCTCCATTGCTTCGGCTGAATTCGTGACCTGAAAGTCCGGAGAAATGCCTGACCTCTCTGGGGACGTGCCATCTGGCAAGGTCACCAACTGTGCAGTTAGCGAGAAGATCCAGCCATTGGGCATTTCTTTTTCGATCCGCTCGCCGACCGCGCCTGCCGAGTTCACGCCGATGAAAGTCACATGAGGTAGGGTCATGAGATACATGGCAAGACTCTCCGCGGCACTGACGCTGTAGTCATTGATCAGGACGACAACAGGGCCAGTAAACTGAACAGCTCCCCGAGGCTCCAGGTAGTATTCATAGCGTTCTCCAAACTCGTCTTTGCCGGGACCGGTTTTCGGCGCGTTGGTAAACGCCAGCCTTCTCTCATCGGCGAAGCGAGACGCGATCATTGCTCCATGGGTAAAGTCGCCGCCGTCATTGTGCCGCAGGTCAATGATGATCCCCTCGCTAGTAGCATTGTCGGCGATGAAGTCATCGATAAAGTCTGGACGCTCCTCTTCCAATGAGGCCACCCACAGATAGCCAATGTCTGATTGTATCTTCCCGGCTGCATACCGATTGTAATACACTGCAGGTGGTCCATCCAAATAGGAACGAACAAGGTCGTAACTAAAGAGCTCACTGCCCGTCTGGGACCTGAAAGTCGCTTTTCCCGCCCAGAATGGTCGATCAGTGGCCATCAGGGATACGTGTGCGTCGTCCAGGACCGCTAACATGTCGGTGGCGATTTCGAAAAGGTCCGATTCGCTGCTATTGGCGCCGATCAGTGGTCTGTAAGTTTCGTAGACCTCATCCCAGTCCACTCCGCGCTGTTCAAATACAGCATATCGCTCATGGTAGGTCTTCCAAAGGCTCTCGAAGTTGGCTTCTGGTGTGTTGGCGGGTTCCGGCTCAAAGGCCTGTCCACAGCTCGTAAATAGTGCTAACAGGATGGCTAGTCGTAATACATGCTGATTTTTCATAATTGACATTCTATTCCAAGTTTGACGGTAGATGTTTGCAGGTGCATCGGTGCAGGTATTGATATATTTTGATACTCAAATTGATAGGCTAGAAAGCCCGTTAGCCGTCGGCTGATCCCGTGGCTAAGCTTCGCGGACAGGTCGATGGCAGTGTAATCCCCCAGACTGACCAGTTGACCCTTACTATATAGGAGACCAAACCCCTCTTTCCCCTGGATGTCCCCATTGTCAACTACTGCGTACTCAGGTCTGGCGAGGAAGGCGGCCAAAGGAAGCGAAAGCCTACCTTGCAGCTCCCATCCTTCAGGGAGGGAGTAAAACAACATGACATGTGGACCCAGCGTATTGAGATAGGCGTAGCTGCTTTCCTCCCCCAAGCCGAAAACCATCGTGTTTTCCTGATATTTGGCTTGAAGATTTACACCGGCATACCCCCTGAATCCAGAGACATCGATTACCTGATAGGCATAGTTCAAGTCCAGCGCTACCTGGAGAAAGGAGCTTTCTTCCCTTTGACCAAAGGCTTCGGAAGAAATCAAGTTTTCAGGCGCCACGCTCGTTGCTGTGTAAGACAACTGGGCGTTGATAGCGGATCGCCTATGTGACCAATGATAGCCTAGCTCGATGGACCCCAAACCTGATCCTTCATAGATCGATTCACTGAAAACCAGGTCCTGATAATCCACAATTGCCATTCCACCAGCTAATCTTATGGACGACTTTTTCGCAGGTGGATCGTCTTGACTGAAGAGAGAGCCTCCCATAGTGGAGAAGATCATGCAAGTAACTAGTAGGTGTTTCATGTGTTGCAGCATTCGAATTTTTGTCCAAATCACTACAACCAAACGGGCTCATGCGCCTCATGCGCTGAGTTGAGTCCTTTTCACAAGAACTTGATACCTTTTTTGCCCTTTTTGATTGAAAGAGCATTTACTATTCGACGTCACATGTAAATTCATGACGTCATTTTATAGTAATGGTAGTTGTCAACATAGTTGGGATCACGCTTCTAATGATTTTCCTGCTGGTTCTTCTCAATAAGAAAAGGATCATCGCCGACTATATCCTCCTCGTAATTATCGTTCTCTTCTTATTGTACCTGGTGTCAAACATTTATTTCTCATATACACCGGGTCTGTTGGGCTTCCTGGCGCTATTGACCACGGCCGCATTACTCTTTTTCCCTTTCGTTGTCTATGCGTTGTTCCTGATGGAAAGGGGCCATGAGTTCAAGAAATGGTGGCTTTGGTTCGGTCTTTTTGACGGACTCTTTTTGCTCTTCATTTACAGCGACATTTTCCTTTTCAACAGGTTAGCTACGCATTCGATTGAGGATCTATTAGTAACTCCACCCACGACCTACTGGGTGTTTTACAAGGCGCATGGCATATATAAGATTGCTGTCCTGGTATGGCTATTGGCAAAGACCCGGAAGTTTGATGCCCAATTGGATGATTACTATTCGAACAAAGAGCATGTTTCGATTAAGTGGCTACGGAACTTTATCTGGATATACCTGGGTGAAAATGCGATTTCGACCATCGCGTTCATACCCTTCGACCTTGGCTACTTCGAGTACATCGAGATCCCTTACCTGATCTCAAATCTGGTATTGGTCTTCTCATGGTTCTACCTGGTGTATTTCGGGATCAAGCAATATGATCTGGCCAATTTTAGAGCTGCCACTCAGGAAAATGCACGAGAGGAGAGGAAGTATCTCTCCTCATCCCTGACGGATGAGGCAGTTGACTCATTGTATGGGAGTATCGTTAGGCTTTTCGAAGAGGATAAAATGTTCCACAACCCGGCACTCAGGGTTCAGGATTTGG
>JBCCXG010000476.1:0-5279 GCA_039191945.1 Bacteroidota bacterium | reverse complement strand
CTGAGACGCAATCACCGAGATACTCAGGGGCTTTGAAGGAGCAATACCTCCTTCTTTGGCTACCTCCGTGATGACCGGTAGTAGCGCATAGGTCGTATGGCCGGTCCCAGCCAATAGCGTCATGGCATAAGTCACGGCCGGTGCAATGAACGTGATGGATTTCGGGTTTTTCCTAAGGATGCGTTCGGCGACCCTGACGAGGTAGTCCAGCCCCCCTGCTTGCTGCATAGCGGCTACGGCGGAGATCACGGTCAAAATGATCAGGATAACATTTACAGGAATAGCACCGGCGCTTAGTCCCAAAACCATGGTCAGTACAATCACGCCTGCTCCACCTGCATAACCCACCCCAATGCCACCGATCTTGGCGCCGAGGAAGATAAAAAACAGCATGATGAGTAACTCGATCCAGATCATAGGTGCTTCGATATCCGTCTAGTCTGCGAGTGTTTTGAAATTGTAATTGTCTACCAAGTGCTTTAGGAAATCCGCATCTTGTCTATTCATAAAGATAAGGTAGGTCAGCTCTCCATCTTTGTCGAAAGTGGTCAAGCGCTCGGGTACGGCCGATGTCTTCTCTCCCGTAAAAAATTTATAGAAGGCGAGCCCTAACATATAGGTCCCATTAGAGGAGGGATGTTTATCGTCGAGAAAAAGATCCAGGTCAGGTCTTGCCGAGCGCGCTCGTTCGAAGAGATACGCGGCTGGGACATAGTCGGTATTGGTTTCGGAAGCCAGGTCCTTATAGGCGCTTGAAACGACATCCAACATTAATGGGTTGGAGCGATAGGCCCAGGTCATCATCAAAATAGGCTGTGCTCCCTTTTCTCTGACCAAATCGATGAACTTCTTGCCATATTCTACGAAGGCTTCAGGATCATCCAGTGCGCTTCGGCTATGGTTATTGAAAACCACATAATCCCACTGCTGGCTCTCCAATAAGTCACGCGTCCTAGTGCCTTTTTCCCTTTTCCAGTGTTCTTCCAAACTGGAACCCCCGACGGTAGATTGGCGGGTGATGATCCGATGGCCCTGGGTCTCCGCGATGGATGCTACAACCTGAGGCAGATTGTAGAAAAACGTTAAGCTATTGCCAACAAATAGGACCTTGATCTCCTCCCGATCTTGCGCCTTGGTCATCAGAAAAGTGCCAAAAACCAGGCATGCTAGCATAAATCCTCGCCTCATATCAAAATCTTATTTGTGTCATCAGTGTATGCATCCACCCTGTTTGCTCGACGTTCACTCCTTCTTCCACCACGTTGCTAAACTCTGTATAAGCGCCATTGTACTGTACCTTAAAGGCCCGGAACTGGCTGTACCAACCCACACTAAACGTATATTGGGTTTGCTCTTGCACGAGCGAATTCGCCACCTCAAACTCAGGCATGATCTGGGTGAATCTTACATCGGCGCTCAGGCCATTCGACATGAGGTAGCCAAGCTGTGCATTGATACCATCCCCCAGGGCATAGAAGGACGCAATGTTCTCGTCCGTAATGGGCGTACCAGTCTGGGTGAAAATGGCCTCACTCGCTTGCGCCCGCGTACTAACGTATTCTACCAATGCCGAAAAGCCCTGGTACTTGGCCAGCACATCGATATAGAGTTGATCATAGTTGGCATTCAGGTTGTCTCCGTTTTCATCGCGAAAGAGGAAATCTCCGCTCCCCTCTCCCACTTCATGGGTGGCTTCGACGTTTCGGTTGGCCGCCGCTCCGATGGCCAACTTAAAATCCATCTCACGGGCGAGGTCCTGGATGTAGTGCTGCCCATTGTCAGCGAACTCTCCAAAGGGCAATAGGTCGACCCTTGCCGCATACTTGAATCCTCCCTGTATACGTTCCCGGCTATCCGCACCGAAGGCATTGCGTCCATCTCCCGACGTAAGAGACAACACAGGATTGACCACAATCCCACCTACGTTGAAACTGGGCTCAATAAACAACCCGAACTCCCTTGCGTCCCTCGAAAAGGTGGTGCTGACCAGGCTTCGATTGAGGAAAGTCAAGTAGCCTTCATCGTTGTTCATCTCACGGTTGTTAACCTGGTTGTGTTTTTGCCCCATGTAAATATTAAAAGGTCCCGGATGAAAGCCCATGTACGCATCCAACAAGGCAAAGTCGTCGGTATAATCCATCTTTAACATGAAGCTCAACCGCTCCTTCTTCGCCTCCCCATAGAAGTCTAGCCGGGCTCGCTCCAGCGTCATGCGCGAGAAACGTTCAAGCGTATCGACCTGCTCAGTCGAAAAGAAGGGCTGGAAAAACCCGCGAATACCAAACAGATAATTGCCGTCGTCAAAGTTGACCTGCAGTCCCTGGCCACTCACGTATTTGATGCGACTGTTATTGCTGAACAGTTCATTGTTGGTTTGCGCCGTGCCGTAGATCGACGATAGCGCCATCCAAAGGAAAAGGACTCGATGTTTCTTCATTTTCACGGGAGATCACTTTTTTCAGAGGTCCTGTAAATTTTGTATTCCATGTTCTCGCCGAGCTCGACGATCCGCATCCTCAGGAACGAGTTGTCGGCATCAGGCTCGAGGAGTTCGGTCAGTAACTGACCATTCTTCTGTCGCGAGGATACGTAGTAAGTACCTGGCGCAAAGAGTTTCTGGGTGCCCTTCAGGGCCACTTCCACCTCCAGGGTATTGATCCCTTCAAAACCCGAGCGATTCGTCACCAACTCTTCCACCAAGTACCTATCGCACTTCACTTCTCTGCTGGTGGTGAGTAGTGTCATTTCCAAACCCAACTGTTTCAGTTTTTCAATGGCCTTGGCATAACTTCCCTCAATAAAGTAACCTTCTGCTCTTGACCGATCGATCAATATCCGTTGATTGGATCGCTCCTTCAGGATGATGGGATATTCCTTCGCGGACCGGGTATTCAGATCAATCATTTTGAAGGTACTTTCCTTTCCGATGGGCTCACTACGGACGACAATCGGATCGTCGCTGGTTTGGATGTAGTCCAAAGAAGCCTGGATCTTCTCCCTTACTAAATCAGCATGCTCATTAGCGGTCTTGAGGTAATTAAAAGCCAGCTCCTTCGTGATGTACACCCTTCGTTTGAGGTTCTGCTTCATAAGACCGACTCCTCGTATTTCCATCAGGATCGATACCGCATTGGTGAGGGCATAAGCCGAAGCACTTGACCTTGGACTTGTCCCACCCTGGTTAAAAAACTTGTGTCCTCGCCAGAAGGCGACCGTCTTGTACAGTGTGCTGTTGAAGCCTTGATTGCTCATGTGGCTTTCCGCATTGGCCATGAACAAGTCCTGTGAGAGCTCACGGATCGGCGGCGTCTGGTTGAGATTGTTGGAAGGCAAAAACATGAAGTCATAAAAACTGGTGGTGCCCTTCACATCCATGTCTCTAAAGTCTGCCCGATAAGGATTGTATTCGTGAAAGTCCACCACGACCTGCGGCTGAAACTCATTGTAAGCCGCCCTGAGCACCTGTGCTTCCTGGGTTTGCAATTTGGCCTGGTCACGATTGAGGTCTTTACCGTTGGCCAGTTGCCGCTCCAGTACAATGAAGCCATCAATATTGACCATCGGTACTACGGCGAGCGAGACGTCGTCCAGTAGCGAGTGATTGACCTCGTCAGTGACCAGTAGGTTCATGAAGTGCAGCATCCCCTCCGTACTAGCTGGCTCATTGCCGTGCACGCCGCCCTGATACCAGACTTTCACCTTCCCGTCGGCTTCCCCTTTGTTGATGTGAACAATCGGAATACGCCTACCCTTCGCGGTATAGCCAATCCAGTCAAGGGTCACCATCTCGGGCTGCTGGTCGCGCAATTCTTCCAGGAAGTTCAGCATCTCTTGGTACTTGGTAAAGCCCGACTTTTTGAATGCTGGTGTCTGGAATTGCTCGTCTGTGTCTGGCGCCGGGAAAAATTGGTTTTCGATGGCTTTGGCTTGACCAAAACCCGACATCACAGCTCCCACGGCAAGGACCAAAACCAGGATATATGTCGATTGCTTTGCCATCAGAATTGAATTTGAGTGAGTATGCGGTACACTACCTCGTTTCTCCCCATGGTTGGGATGCCCTCCACTCCCGTCGCGGTATCGGCCGTCGTATTCCATTGTACATCGGCCTGAATCTTGGCCGTGTTGTTGAAGAAGTATTGTGTCACACCAGCTCCGTAATATTCATTGCGATTGAAGAACGTGTCGTTGTTCAGGAAAGAGAATTCATCCGGGTTGATCCAGGTGTAGCGGGCATCAAATGACAGGCTATTCTTCAAAGTGTACCCCAACTGGGCATTGATCGACTCGCCCATCATCAGCCTTCCATCTACCTCTGCCTTAATTCCATCCGGGAAATCGTCCTTCAAAGAGCCATCTGATCTCACGAAGAAGGCAATGTCTTCTGTATCAAAGGACCAGGACTTGATGACCTCCGCCAAAAACGACAAACCCCGATACCGAAGCACCAGATCCACACCTAGTTGCCCGTAGTCCGGTAGCTTGATGCGCTCATCGGCATCAAGGTAAATGATCGATCCTGACCGCCGACCTCGACGACTGCTGATGCCGTCATTGTAGGAACCGAACACGCCCAGGACAATCTTTGGCACCCACTCTCGGAACAGGTCATGGCCACGGAACTGTCCAAAGCCCCTCAGATAGCCGTTGGGAAAATAATCCAGGCGTCCACCGTACTTCAACCCTCCATAATTTCGGATGAAGGCACTCTGGCCATCTCCCGTAATGATTTCGAGATAGGTCTTAAGTTTATGATTACCGGTCAGGTGATGGCGCCCCTGGATGAAAACACCGAAATCCCGTATGCTGGCGAAGGAACTCACGAGCCGGCTTCGTTCGACCAGGTTGACGTATTGCGAACTGAACCGAAGCTCTCGTGAATCACTCGAAAGCGACCGCTGCCCGATGGAGAGGTCAAAGTCTCCGAGATTGTAAGTGAAGTAAGCGTCGAGCAATGACCCGTTGAGAAGTTCCTCCTCGACGTTGCCGTCCCGTTGAGAAAAGTCGATCGCTACACGGAAGCTCAACTTTCCTGTGAGGTTGGAATTGATCATCAGTCTTGCCCGTCTTATCCGTAAGCGATAGCTGGCGATGTCCTCATCCTCGATTGAGCGAAGCTCACCCCAGGGCTGGACCATGAAATTGAACCGCGTGGTGTATCCCTTTTCGGAGGTGAATCGAATACCCTCCCCCATCCGGTACTTCTCTAGGAATATCTCCTGCTCCTGAGCCACACCTTGCAGGACGAGGAGCGCCCCAAAAATGAAAAGAATTGGTTT
>JBCCXG010000475.1:0-5292 GCA_039191945.1 Bacteroidota bacterium | reverse complement strand
CGAGTCCATAAATCCGGACATGTCGAAGGCCGGGTGCATGGAGACTAGCACCTACTTAGGTGCGTGAAGACACGCACCTAGGATAGGGTAGTGCCCGGAATTCAAAATTCAGCGTAAAGCGTATGGCAGCGCCGCGTTCGGATCAGCAAGAGCAACACCAGACTTCCCCAAGTTTCGGCCCTCCGGGCCACCTGGTACTTGGGTGGGTGGAGACACGCACCTAGCTTGGGGAGGTTCCTTCATGCGCGTCCTTGCAGAACTGTGCTGGGTATTACCATAAGCATTTAGATCTCTGAGTCAAGTGTATAGTACAAATGTCCGAATCACCCATGGGACACTTTGCGCAGTTTTCGTACCACTCGGCCTTATGAAGCTTCGGTGTGTGGAGACGCACATGGGATAAGGGAATTCGCACGACGATAACTCCGAATTCCAAACTTTAAACTCAAGAAGGCCATAAGGTCAGGTCACAGATCGGTACAGGCATAGGCGAAGGGTCGCGGGGTGCCGAGCTGAGACGACCACGAGGGGGGTAGTGCGTAGGCCCTGCGCGCTGGCAGTGCGATCCCCAATTCAAACTTTTCATCAGATGGTTGGCAAGCTTTCGACAAGATTTCTTTTATTTGTCTTACAAATATGACACTAAATGAAAGGTACACAGTTAGGTGAGTTTGAAGAGTTGGTCCTGCTCATGAGTGGCCTACTGGACGGCAATGCCTATACGGTGACGATTGTAGAGGAGGTAGCGCAACGCACGGGTAGAAAACTGACGCTAAGTGCTGTGCACACGGTACTCAATCGGCTCGAAAAAAAGAGCTTCCTGCAATCGTACATGGGAGGGGCCACGGGCGAACGCGGCGGACGCAGAAGACGCCTGTACAAGATCACGGCCTCCGGCTTCCAAAAACTGAGCGAAGCGCGGGCCGTCCGCAGTCAGATCTGGAATGAGATGCCCAAGTTGAGCTTTGACTTTAGCTATTAATTTCAATTTTGCTAATTAGTCTTACAAATATCACAGAAATATGAGAACGACGCCACCGGCTTGGATAGATCGTCTGCTCGAGTGGTATTGCTCCGACTACTTCATCGAAGAGGTACTGGGAGACCTGCACGAATGGTATGCCCATCGACTGAAGCACCAACCCAATGCACGATTTACATCATTGAGGTATTGCTTCACCGCGATGGGGTACTTCACTATTTCAAGGTCCAAACCCTTTCATCGGCTGGTGGACAGTCCAAAATATCTTGCTATGAATATGATCTTAAAAGCTACCTTTCGCCACCTTCGACGTGAGCGTTTTACTGGCGCAGTGCGCATCATCAATTTGGTCCTGGGTATCTCGTTCTTCCTACTGAGCCTCATTTATGCTCGGTATGAGTTGGCTTATGACGCCTACCATTCCAACGTCGAACATATCTATCGGATCGGCTCCTCCGATGACGGATCGGCCTGGGCGGCACAACCCATCGGGCTCGGACCTTGGGTGCTGGACAATGTGCCGGGTGTGGAATCAATGACTCGGTTCATACCTATGCGGAGCACCTCGATGAAGTTCGGAGACCGCGTTTTCTACGAGGAAAAGGGAATCATGGCAGATAGCTCCGTCTTCACGATGTTTTCCTACGAACTGCTACGGGGCAACCCAAGTACAGCCTTGTTGGAGCCATTTTCCGTCATTCTTACAGAGCGACTCGCAAAAAAGTACTTTGGAGACCAGGACCCGATGGGTCAATTGGTCGAACTCTCCTTTGATACGAATAGCCGGACCTGGGAAAATACCCCTCGCAAAGTGACCGGCATCATGCGGGATGTTCCTGCACAGTCTCATCTGCAGTTTGACTTTATCTGCTCACCTTATACCTTCTCAGATGAGTGGCTGCGTGCGTGGCGCAATTTCTGGGTATACACGTTCATACAATTCGAGCCAACGGCGGACCTTGACCTGGCACGCGAGCTGGCCAAGCAAGAGTATACTCAGAGGTACAACTTCGATCCCGCGGAGGATACGGGACGGGGAATGGTATTGACTCCTTTGAAAAAGATCCACCTATACACCAATCATGAGAAGGAACTGGCGCACAATGGCAATATCTACAACGTGTACATCCTCCTAAGCATGGGCGCCTTGGTGTTGATCATTGCCTGTATCAACTTTGTCAACCTTACGGTCATCAAGGGCTTCGATCGCGCTAAGGAAATAGGGGTACGGAAGGTCGTCGGTGCCAGTAGACGGCAACTCATCCTGCAACTGATGGCAGAAAACTTCATACTCTTGTTACTAGCTGGCATCATCAGCCTTGGTTTACTGGCGATATTGACCCCGTCCTTTCGAAGCTTTTCGGGTCTGGCGCTACCCCTCAATGTCTTCCAGGATGTCTCTATCTTGTCATCGCTACTCCTCATCCTGCTAGGACTTCAAGTGGTCAGTGGGCTCTATCCCGCCCTGGTCCTGAGCGGTGTGACACCCGCTGAGTCGATCAAGTCCTCCGTCGCCAGCATCAAATCCGGCAACATCGGATTGATCCGTAAAACACTGATTGTCCTACAGTTTTCCTTGTCCTTCATCTTGGTGATTGGTTCGATCATCGTCTTCCAGCAACTGAGCTACATCCAAAACAAGCAATTGGGATTCGAAAAAGATCAGATTGCCCTGATCCCGCTCAACAAACTGATCCTGCGAGAATACGAGGCCTTCGAGAAGCAACTGCTCCAAAGTCCCGCGATCCAGTCCATATCCACCGCTTCTGACGTGCCCGGCTACCGCGTGCAGCGTCGTGGACTGCGAAAGCTCGGAGAGGACCGTGAATATGATGTACGTGCCATGTTCGCCGACGAAACCTTTATCGACACCTACGGCTTCCATCTGCTACAAGGTCGCGCGTTTAGCAAGCAAATCTCAAGAGGCAAGAATGAGTTTTACCTCAATGAAACGGCAGCGAGACAATTCTTCGGTCGGGAAGACGTGATAGGGCAACGAATCACCGTCTCGGGGGATACCGGCACTGTCGTAGGAATTGTGCAGGATTTCAATTTTCAATCCTTGCACAGCGACATCGAAGCCGTGGCGATTTACAACATACCCTGGGCTTTCGGCGGTTACGCCTCGATTCGTTTCGACCCTGTGCAAGTTCAAAGCGTCTTGGAAGCCATCGAAATGGCCGGAAACCAGGTATATCCCAACCTTCCTCCGGTGGATGTGGTCTTTCTGGATGAGCGGTTTGAGCAATTGTACGAAGCCGAAAATCAGCTAAGAACCATTATCCTGGTGTTTTGCCTCGTCAGTATCTTACTCACATTGTCCGGACTCATTGGCGTGGCCAGCTACAATGTCAAAAAACGAGAGAAGGAGATTGCAGTGCGCAAGGTACTGGGCTGCAAAACCCCGGAACTCGTGGCTTTACTCACACGTAGCTTTTTATGGTTGCTAGCGATCTCCCTCGCCATTGGCTTACCTGGCGCCTACTTCTTATCCGATTGGTGGTTGGCCGACTTCGCCTATCGGGTCCCGGTAAAGCCAGGTGTTTTCGTGGTATCTGCCGTGGCGATGGTCCTGGTGATCTTGCAGGGATCGGGCTTAATCACGCTGAAAGCAGCCCTATCCAATCCTGCTAAGACCCTTAAGAACGAGTGATAGGAAAAAGAAACAATCATAAATAGCCCACGGACTGTATAGCTTTGGGTACATGAACGTCTCTCAGCTTTTTCAGTACCCATTGAAATCCTGCAAAGCCAGCGAAGCTACAAAGCTGGAAATTGTGGCAACCGGGGTCAGGAATGACCGGGTAGTGGCTGCAATGGATGCACAGGACACGGTACTGACCGCCAGGACTCATCCCATGCTGCTACAAGTCAGTGCACGGATTACCGATGATCAACTCACGCTGGAGTATCCTGGGTTGGAGCAATTGAAGGCGAAACTGCCAGATAAAGGCTCAGTCGAGCGGTCCTTCCGAATGTTCGATCATGATTTAACCGGGCATACACTCAGCTCCGAAGTCGATCTATGGATCTCAGATGTCCTCCGCACCGATGCCCAACTGATCGTACTGAAGAATGACGAACGCCCGATGCTGGCAAGGCATAATGCGAAGGAAGGGGACATCACAACCCTCACGGATGCTTCCCCAATTCACTTACTCTCCACCGCTAGCCTCGAGGAGCTGAATCGACGGCTTGGCAGACAGTTTCCGATCCATCAATTCCGTCCCAATGTGGTCATCGACGGTTGTGATCCCCATGAGGAAGATAACTGGAAGGAGGTGCGGATTGGCGATTGTGTCTTCGAGGTGCAAATGGCTTGCCCGCGTTGCGTGCTCTCGACCATCAATCCCGAAACCGGGGTTGCTGACCCGCAAAGTGAGCCATTGCGAGCTTGGGCTGGTTATCGGAAAGCTGCCAACAATAAGGTCAATTTTGGTACCTATTTGATTCCAAGGAAGTTGGGGGTGATTGAAGTGGGGATGGAGGTGATCGTGATGCAGGCTGGTGGGTGAGGACTGAAATGGCACGAGCGAGACGCTCGCGCCAGCGCAAGGAAGACATCAATTAAGATCGCTTCACAAGCTCGCGATGACGAGCAGGACGAGTGTATCACTATCTACTCCTCAACCAACCACTGCATCGGTACCGCTCTTCGTGGTAATGGGTGTACAGCCCATCGAGCTCTTTAACGACCCAATCAAAACCAAGCTCCTCGCCCCACGCGAATAGTCCTTTGGGATAGTTGACGCCATTGACCATCGCGATGTCGATGTCCTGCCGGGTAGCGATGCCAAATTGAAGGGTGTCGGCAGCTTCATTGATGAGCATCACCAGGATGCGGTGAAGGATCTTGGTTCCTAGTTTGTGATTCTTAGTCGGTTCGGGATTGATAGCGTCCTCTCGATAGTCATAATAGCCACGACCCGACTTCCGGCCTAAATAACCGGCCTCGGCTAATCGCTTCTGTGTGAAAGCAGGGCGGTACCTTGGGTCAAAGTAGAAGGCTTTGAAGACGCTTTCGGTGACGGCGTAGTTCACATCGTTGCCGATGAAGTCCATGAGTTGAAAAGGTCCCATGCGGAATCCGCCTAGTTCTGTCATCGCCCAGTCGATCGTCGGTGGATCAGCAATACCCTCCTCCAAAATCCTCAAAGCCTCCCCGTAGAATGGCCTAGCGACCTTGTTGACGATAAAGCCCGGAGTGTCCTTGGCCAGCACCGTGTGTTTCCCCCACCCATCAATGAGCGCCCTGACACGGGAGGTCGTTTCAGCCTCGGTCTGAACAGCTGGGATGATCTCTACCAGCT
>JBCCXG010000474.1:0-5301 GCA_039191945.1 Bacteroidota bacterium | reverse complement strand
GTCGCTTCATCCAACTTGAAGATCACCTGAAAGATCACGTCTTCCTGCCGGTTGGCAAATGCTACATCCAAACTGGCTGGGCTCAATGGGAAATTTTCATGTCCCACAAAAGTGATCTTTGGGTTGCTCACGTCCCCATCGAAGCGAAGGCTAAGTCGATCAATAATCATATTGATGTCCGATACCGTCGGTAAGCCAATGAAAGCTCTTCCCTTGGTGGATTCTATGGTGCCAAAGATGCCCGGTAGCTCGTCCTCCCCTCTCACCAGTTCTAGTTCGCCATTAGCAAAGAACCGGACGAACTCTTGCGATTCCTGATCGAGGATAATCTCGAAATCTGTCTCATTGAGCAAGAATTCCACGTCCCAGTTGATGGCGTGACTGACCGGCGGCGGTGCCGCCACGGCTGCGGTCGAATCCTCAAAGTCTAGAAACGAAATGGAGTTGTGGGTGCTGACAATCTCGGCAGTCTCCCCCGGGTAGTAGGCCAGCTGTGCGTCCGGTAGGATTTCAAATTCCCCGGAGATGTTGATCTGATCCAAATCACCCGTGGCATGCAGGGAGGCGCGAGATGCCAGATGACCTGAGAAGTGTCCGGATCGGTCATCATTGTTGACCATCACGAAGCGGTCCCCTTCGATGGTCAAATCGAAGGGCATGCCCTCTTCCATGACTTGGACAGTGCCATTGAGGGTGAGTGGATTGTCGTCTCCGTCGTATACGGTAAAGTCTTCCAATGCCAATTGCCGACCATCGAAGTCGATGAAGTCCTCGGAAAGTTTCATCACCGTTTTGGATTCTGGTAGTTGCAGCAGGGACTCGTCGATGGCCACGTACCCGTCGATCGCCAGGGAGTCCCGGTACGCCAGGTGCATGTCTGCATAAAGAAGACCGGTGAGGGCGAGATCCTCCGGCCAATGTACCACTTGCTTGATGGGCTCAAGATCTGCATGCTCCACCAGTAAATCGAGCACCGTATTTCTCTCGGTATGATTGACAAAAAGCTCTACAATGGACGGTTCGCGGGCCGATCGGGCCATGACAACGAGGCGACCATGTGCTTCCTTCAAATCCTGACTGATGACGATGTCCTGACCTTGCACGCCGTGCCACTTGAGGTCGGGCTGGGTGAGGGGCAAACTATCGCTGAAACCGATAGAATAACCTTCTGCCAACGTTCGAAAGCGGAGGGGCACCCTAATAGCTTGCTGGCTCTCTTTGATCATGACGCCAAGCTCTAGATTAGTGTCGTTGAAGGTCCCATCGTGGCTCAGTTCCATGGAGAGGTCCTGCAAGAAGGGATTTTCAAAATGAGTAGCGGAAAGGAGCCCTTTCTGCGTGGTATCTGAGCAGGCGAAACTGTACTGAAGACCGTCGAGGGAATAGTCCCCAAAAGCCATATGAGGGATGCTCATAGAAGCCAGCCACTGACCAGCGGTGTAGTCTACTTGGAGGGTGTCTAGCTGAAGGGCCCATTGCTCCTCACCAAGCGTCCCACGCCATAGACTGTCTATCCAGAAATTGATGTCGACATGCTCGATTGCGGATAGGAATCCTAGTGAATCGTTGCTCATCAGGGATTCATTCCATTCCAGATTGGCGTACTGCCCCATGGGAAGTTGTAGATGAGCCTTGTGGCGGTCATCGACTTTTCGATAATTCAATTGGGTCCCCGCTATAATCTGCTCTGTCTTGTGAGTCGGAGTGAGCCCAAGCCGGTCAATAATGACACCGCCAGAGGCGAACGATTCTTGATGCCATTGATATTTTGCACTCAATTGCACCGCTCCCGCTTCCAGATAAGGGGCTACATCAGGAAATGCATCGGTCAGGACGTCTATCGAAGCAAGAAGAAACAACTCCGAGGTATCGGCCTCGAAATATTGGGCTTCCAACTCGGCTATCAGTTCATTGTCGGAGACGGTGAGACGCACACTGTCGGTGGATTCCGTCCTTTCGAAAGTCACCTGTACTGTGTCGACCCGCAATTCATTGATGGGTAAATCGACGATCTGTAGTTCACCGATAAGGGCGTGAAGATTGTCGTCTGCTAGCTCCGCGTGCAGGTGAGATACCAACGTCAGTTGTGGGATAGCGACCGGCAGGTCCCGGATCAATTGATCCAGAGGTAAGTCCTTTACATCCGCACTAAGATCGATCGTCTTGGTGGATCCTAATGAACTTTTTCCAACCGTATGGATAGATCCTGCCGGCAAGTACAGATCAGTGTGAAATGCAATTTCTTGGGTAGTGCCGTGTGCTGCAGCCGCGAAATGGATAGAAGAAGGCCAGTTGAGGGAGGATAGCGCCGGGTTGGGTGCGATCAATTGATGCAAATGCTCTTTTTGGGTTGTCAAACGGAATTCAGACATATTGAAGGCCGAAAGTGGCTCTACATAGTTGAAAGTCCCGCTGCAGCGGAGAACCGTGCTATCTAACAAGGAAAGTGTCAGCCTCTGCAGGTCTAGGTGATCACTCAGCACCCGCACTCGTGCTTCAACCCAAATGCGTTCGTCATCGGGCAGGTCCTTATGAATCCATTCACTGGCCGCAGGGAGAAAGCTTCGGATCAATCCGATGGTGAGGTATGAGCTATCGATTCCGAGCGTACCTATGCTGTCCAGCATGGCGTAGTCTATCTCCGTATTCAGGGAGAGTCCGGGAAGGGTCATGTGTAAACCGTTGATCAAGGTCGCCAGTTTGCTGTCCATCTCGACCCTGTCTATCTTCAGGTCCATGGCTAGCGTATCCTGGTAGTTCAGTGATAGCTGCTTGAGGGAAGTACTGAAAAGGCTATCGCTGTTGATCTTATCGGCTACCATTTGGACATTACTTGCCGAATGCTGCATACTGTCAGTGAAATAGATGAAAGTACCGGAGTCAAGCTCAAAGTATTTGATAGACAATGAGGGTAGTTCCAGCGGCTCCCACAATGGGTCTCCATCCTCTTTGCTCCCTATCGTGTCATAGGCTTGGTATTGAATTTGTGGGGCAACTATGATAAGGCTATCCAGCACCTGCTTCGATCCGAGGATAGCTTTGCTTAGATCTAACCTATCTAGCTTCGTCACTAAGTGATAGGTGGAGGTCTCAATTTGAACGTCGAGTCGCTCGAGTTTTATGTGATGAAAAGAGATGCCATTTCTCGAGTGCACCAGATCTCTCCATTTCCAGGACAGCGTGAGTCTTTCCGCTACTATGCTCAATGCGTCGGAGGGCTGGGCATCAATGCCCTCGAAGGTGAGTGTGGACGGGAAGCTGTAGTTCCATTGGTTGATGAAGGCGTGATAGTCCTTGGCTAGTACATGCTTTCCAGCCTCAAATGCTCCCCAGCACAATAGCGCAAACAGGAATGCTGGCAAAGTAATCCACAGTACAATCTTTCTAGCCCGGTTGTTCAAAAAAACGTCCTATCTGGTTGGCAAAGCGAAATTTACCTTTCGACGAATTGCCGCACTAATAATTCGGAGTGGACCGGGTCATGGGAAACGTCAACCAGATGAGATTTAGCGATATAAAACGAGCATAGAGATGGAACTGTTTGCGCTTTGACGATTCTGGGTTAAAGAATCTAACAATCGTGTCCTGGGAAAAATTTACAATTCGCGTCGAGCTACCTATTTCCCAGGCAGAGGTTAGGTATTTCATTGATTGAAGCTCGTGGCGATGGATTAGTTGTCAAGGAGAATGCTTACACAGAACGTAAGGGCCCCTGAAGATAAGCCGTCGGTCGTCGAAAGTCTGTGAGGACCATTGTGATCTTTCCCGTTTTGTTTCTATATTTTCCCTTGAAAGTATAACATCTAGATCAGTGAACTTACAACCGCCATAGGGTCTGATGAGTGTTTCTCTCATTCAGACATCCAATCGATTCATCTGAAGAATAGAATCTAAGCAGGGCCTCAGGTGGGCTTTGTGAGGTTCTTTGTCCGTTTCGAGAGCGAATGATTCAGACAAATGGAAACAATAGTCTAAGGATTTAGCGTTTCATTCAATACCAAGCCAAGAAAAAACTACAACCATGGAGCCAAGAACAGTACAGATCGAAAAAGGAGAGTTCCTTCACAACCTGCAAGTGTTAAAGGAAGAATACGTTCCTGACAACACTGGCATACTAGGAGACCATCACATCAACTATGACAAAATTACGGTCAACCACAATGCTATTACCGTGCAGCGTGGCAACCGCTTCTCCAGGTGGTTGCGAGGGGTGAGCCCCATTCAGTTAGACCTGGAAGACGGCGCAAATGGCCAAACCATCATCGCATCGGATGTGAATGCTGGCACTATTTTATTACTGCAGTTGATACCGGCGCTATTTGTCTTTATGCCCACCGCGATATTTGTTCTGAGCCAGGGGCATCTTGAGTCCGTTTTGTTGCTATTGACCGCTGGTGCTATCGTCGGATTGATGATCTGGTGGTCCTACCGAAGCAACCAGCGCAACCTCAACCAACATATCGAACGAATCATTGATGAAGTAACACTCTTTTCTAAGGTGGACTGACCGTCGTTTCACAATTGGGCTAAACACAATCTCTATGGGTGCAGGGGTATGCTCCGCCAGTGGAGCGCTTCTTGATGGCAGGTTTTTTGAGAATTTTTAAATAAAATCTATAAATCATCCAATAAATGGGTATTTCTACTTTTCTTGATAGGAGAGGTAGTTTTCCTGGTCACTCAAGGTACGAGCGGTCCAGAAGTCGATGACGCAAAGCTGGTATCGTTAGGTGTAAACGCCCCTTGCTAGGTTATGATGTTTCGGAGTTAGTTTATATATTTTCCTAGAAAAATCTAAAACCTAGCTAACATCAGAACCAATGAAATCACTACTACGAGCAGTGCTGGGAGGGGTATGCCTCTTTGCTAGTGCTCACCTACCCGCACAGTCCTTGGACAACATCAGGGCTGTCACTACTGAAGGGCGATACAGCAACCCGGTCTGGTCGCCTGACGGTTCCCAACTTTTATTGACGACTGTCAACAACGACGAACTCTTTGTACTTCCTCTCGAAAAACCAGCATTGATCCAGAAGGTGAAGGAAGGCGTTGGTGTCGGATACATGGCCCACTGGAGCTCGGACGGCTCCCGCATCATTTTTCGCGAGAGCCGGGATGGGTTTCGGTCCAACTTGATGGTGAAGGAGCTTGACTTGTCCTCCAATCAAGAACGAGAACTTCCCAATCTACATCCAACCCAGATCAGGAGTATTCGCGGAGGCGCTAATCAACGCGCGGAAATGACGCAGGTCTACCTCAATCTTGAGACGCTCAAGGTGGAAGCAAAACTCGGCCCTGACG
>JBCCXG010000473.1:0-5305 GCA_039191945.1 Bacteroidota bacterium | reverse complement strand
GGTCAGTGAAGTCATTTATGGTACACCAACCCGCTTTAAGGATCCGGCACGATTCTCCTTTGCACATGGCGGGAAAGACGGTCATCCCTTCCCGGTACCCACCAAGACTTACGACGAAAGCATCGGCGTGCTCAAGTCGGCAGTCCATCGCGCCCGAATGGGACATTCCGATAAAATGAAAGCACTGAAATCACTATCTACAGCGGCGGAGCGCATGGAGTCGAACTTTGTACCCAATGGCAATTTGGACCAGGTGATCGAAACGGAGCGAAGAGATGCTTGGAAGTACGGTGGTCGAACGGTGGATGGATGGGCAAAGCCACCTCAGGACCAACAGCTCAATCTATTTTAGTATCAGGCGGATTCCAGTTCGATTGACTCGACAGCGAGATCCTCGGAGTCCGCCACGCTTTCCGATGGAGCTCCCCCCACCCAGCGACCTGAGACCAGTACCGCCATGGCGACTGAGGCTATGACGGCCAAGCTGGTATTCACCTCGTAGCCCCACTTTGTGAAAACCCAGCCCGCGCTAGTGGATCCGACCGCCATTCCGATTTGGCCCAATGCAATCATCAAGTTCATGGTCTTACCCCGATCACGCTCAATCGTGCGATCAGCGATTTCAGATTGGTAAGAAACGGACCTCCCGGCTAGAAATAGCATAACTAGAAAAAAGACGAAGGAGGCAAAAAGTACATCCAATCTGAAAAAGAGGCTAATGCCCATGGCACCCGCCAGAGACAAGGATGTAGCGATGGTCACAGGGATCCTTCCTACCTGATCGGCTAATCTGCCAGCCATCGGTCCACCGACCAACGTCGCCCCTCCCCCAATCAGGAAAAGCCATGCCATGTCCATCGCAGAGGCACCCTTAGCCTGTTCTATCCATTGTGGAAAATAGACCAGATACATCGTCACGCTAAAAAACATCAGGACATAACCCAGAGCCGCTCTTCGATAAAATGGGAACCTCAAGATGCTTTGGTAGCCCCTCAAAAGACCGAGCAATCCCACCCGCCTGACGGTCTGTACCTCAAACGGCTGCGGTACAAAGCGATTGATCAAAAAGAAACTGCCCGCCATGACGAGTCCCAGTACGACGAATGGTGAACTAAACCCAAACTGATCGGCCAGCAAAATACCCGCCGGGATCCCGCCGATCTGCCCAAAAGCTCCTCCAGTCACTACCACACCATTGGCCCAACCCCTCTTCTCATAGGGAAAGTAATCCCTCACGTAAGCAATACACGACCCGGTCAGCACTCCCCCACTGATTCCCGTCAGAAGTCGGAGCACGAGGAGAGAGTAATAATCTACGGCTAAACCGTGACACATGAGGGCAAATGCCATGAAACCACTCCCAAACAGTAGTATCTTTCTGCGTCCGATTCGGTCTGACAAAAACCCAGCAAAAAGGGCAGAAACACCCAAAGCCAAGGCATAGACCCCTACCAAAGTCCCCAATACACCCTCAGCAATGCACAAATCCCGACCCACGAATGGCAGCAGGGGCGTCAGGATAAAGAACTGCGTGCTCGAGGCGAACATGACGCTCCAGAGGGACACGAGTACCAATCTTGAATTCGAGCTTGTTGGGGCCAAAGGAGAAATGAGGTTTGTAATATGTACGAGAAAAGCCCTCGCTCTGACGGCGATTCTTTTTACAACCACGCATTTCCTGTGACGAACATCAAGTAATTGTGATTAAGTGGGAGTATTAACGGTTGAGAGCAACGCCTATCTAGCGGCGAACAATCACAAAAACTGAGGCAAGAAAATCAGGGGAAAGGGCAAAAATAAAGGGCCCCCCTAAAGAACCGAGAGAGACCCTAACACCGCCAAGACTCAAATATTGTTATTTTTCTGAATGTACAAAAGCCTTTGCCCAAGTTTTTCCCATTTTTTTCGAAATACAATTCAAAATCACCGAAAAATAAAATTACACTGGTCGAAAATCAACATATGCTACTCCAAGAATGTCATGGTCAAGACCAACTTCAGATTTCCTTCAAAAATGCAGTATCCGTAGGGTATTAGTGACTTTTGCCCACTGTCCTCAGCCCAGAGCCATTGAAAAAACTGACCTTATAGCTAACGCGACCTCTACCAAATTTGAGGTATGTGCTCTCGAAAAAATACCCGAAAAAGGGTATTTCACAGAAAACGTTTGTAATCCATCTTGCCCTCATAATTCGCGCAGAGCCAGGGCATGACCGAGGGACGAACCATAAGTGAAGTAGGGTAAATCTCGCGGCGCCTGTAGGATGTGACAAGCAGACCAAATGTCACCTGCGCAAAGGGTTACATTTTTACAGATAACCGTATCTACTTATATGCGGTCGCTCTGCGATCGAGGTAGATAAGAATGAGAGACAAAATGGTAACAAGAAACATTCTTATGACAACACCCATGGAGCTGATTTGGTACAATCCGGACCTAGACCTTTATCAAAAAGGCAATAAGCGTGATCTCCGCACGATCATGCATTCCAGTCTGAATCAGGATCGGTTCTCAGTACTCTATCAATTCAATAACAATTCACAAAAACTAGCGAAGAAGATTCTTGATTCGCTTAATCTGGTCAGAGATAGCCGAGTAACGGACGGCGGGATTTAGCCACTTCGTGTAATTCGGTTATTTTAGCCGCCATGCGTTGGTGGCTTCTCCTTACTTCTCTTGCCCTCCTTTCCGCTTGCTCGCAAAAGGTGATTCAGTTCGTCAATGACGAGGCAGACTTTGGATCGTATTCCACTTACCTCATCACCAACTTCAAAGTATCGGATACGGACATCAGTGAAGATGGTGAGCTCCTCCTCACCTTCATCGAAACCTCGATGATCGAACAAATGGACAAAAGGGGCTACAACCTTGCGGAAAGAGAGCCCGACCTTTTGCTTAGATATGAACTATTGGCCAATCTAAACCAGCGTACTAATGTGGACCAATCGTTTTACAGCCCGATCGTAAGAGTCAACACCACTACTTTTAGGGAATCTGCTCTACTCTTGGAGCTTACCGATCGCCGCACGCGGAAGCTGGTATGGCAGGCGAGCATTGATTTGAAGGAATCCAGAAAGAAACCAACCGAAGTAATACTGCAAGAGGCAATCACCAAAATGTACGATACCTACCTGTACAGAGCCAAAAAAACGGAGCAGGACCCTAGCCTGGCGATCCATGACTGATTACGGATTTTGGAGTATCATCCCGCCGGTCTTGGCCATCGTTTTGGCCATCACCACTCGACAGGTCACATTTTCCCTACTCGTCGGATTGTTAGTAGGAGCACTGATCATGGAGGGAGGCAACCTGCTCGGGGCCTTTTTGTTGACTTTGGATGGTTTGATCGACGTATTTCAAAGCGCTGGAAGTACGAGGACCGTGGTGTTCACCTTATTGATTGGGGCGCTGATCTCGCTGATTCGAGCGGCGGGCGGCGTCCAGGGGTTTATTGCTCTGATCCAGCAGCGTCTCGCGAAGGCCAAAAGACCTGAATCTACCTTGCAAGTGGCCGCCGGACTCACCGGATTCCTCATATTCATCGAATCGAATATTTCGATCCTCACCGTCGGCACAGCCTTTCGCCCCCTTTTTGATCAATTTAAGATTGCTCGAGAAAAACTGGCCTATTTGGCCGACTCCAGCTCTGCACCCTCTTGCATTTTGTTTCCCATCAATGCCTGGGGCGCCTACGTCATGGGCCTCCTGGCCAGCTACGAACACTTAGATCCCTTCAAAACCCTGCTTTATTCCATTCCCTACAACCTCTACCCCATCCTAACCCTGATCCTCGTCTTTTACCTAGCGAGCACAGGTAAGGCCTTTGGTCCCATGAAGGACATGAAGCCACGACCGATCGAGACGACAAGCACCTCGGAAGCCCCGGAGGGAAACTGGCTCAACATGCTTATACCCTTGCTCGTGATGATCGTCACCATGCCCGTATACTTGATTCATACAGGTTGGCCTGACGAATTTCAAGGATCACTTGGCGAGAAACTCTGGTACAGCATCGGCAATGGGTCTGGATCTGCCGCGGTCCTTTACGCGGTGACCACTGCAGTGATCTTTGCAGGCGTTTACTTCGGTTTCCAAAAGAAGATCGGACTCAAGTCTTTCTTTGACCACTCGATCAAGGGAATGAATGAAATGCTGATCATGGCGCTGCTCATGGTGCTGGCCTTTGCAATTGGTAACCTTTGTAACGCCCTAGGGACTGGACAGTATGTGGCTGATGTGACAAGCCAGTGGCTCAACCCTGGCATCGCGCCAGCCCTCATTTTTCTCACCAGCTGCTTTGTCGCTTTCGCCACCGGTACTTCCTGGGGTACATTCGCCATCATGATCTCCATCGGCGTTCCCCTGGCACAGGCAGTCGGCATCAACCCGTACTTGACGATCGCCGCTGTATTGGGAGGTGGCGTATTTGGCGACCACTGCTCGCCCATATCAGACACTACACTGATCAGTTCTATGGCCTCCGGCACGGATCACATCGATCATGTTCGCACCCAACTTCCTTACGCATTGGCTACAGGGACGCTCACTACCCTACTCTATTTAGCTATGGGATTTTTTGTCCGCTAAACTACCATTCCTCTCATTGGGACCTCATAACTGTAACCAATGAAATTACAATTGGGTATTACAGCTACAACCAGTTTAGTTATAGACCAAAATCTTTATCCTTATGAGAAGTGTAATTAGCCTATTAGCTCTTGTGATCTTCCCATCACTGCTCTTAGCACAACATGCGGGTTTCGCCAGCGCAGACGAGGGTGTTTCTTTCGATGGCAACGATATCGTTTCCTATTTCGACACGAATGGCCCAGTCAAGGGTACTGCCTCCCACTCGTATGAATACCACGGGCTCAAGCTGCAGTTCAGCTCAAAACAAAACCTTGAAGAATTCAAAGCTAATCCCTCCAAGTACTTGCCAGCATATGACGGCTGGTGTGCCATTGCCCTAACGCAAGGCTCGTGGGTCAGACCGGACTTCAACGAGTATAAGATCCAGGACGGCCGGCTCTTGTTCTTCGAGGTACGTGCTTTCTTCAACGGCAAGACCGCGTGGAATAAAGATCCAGACTTGAACAAAATCGTAGCGGACCACAAGTTCAAGGCGCTTCAGGAGTAGCGCCGACGCGAATCAGAAAAGTTCGTTTCTCAGTCCGCGAAAACCTACCGTTAACTGCGTAAAACCATTCGTCGAAGGTTTTTTTCGACGAATGGTTAATCTAGTCCCCGATTCTTACCCATAAATCATCTAATTTTTTTAAGAAAAAACTAGAAAATCCGTAATTC
>JBCCXG010000472.1:0-5306 GCA_039191945.1 Bacteroidota bacterium | reverse complement strand
GTACGGTCAAGGTAAACTTTTCGAAGACCGAACTGGATATTACCGTCACCATTGAAGACAATGGCCGTGGTATCCCAAAAGAGCACCTGGGTCGTATCTTCGAGAGATTCTACAGAGTAGATAAAAGTCGCTCGAAGGAAAAAGGCGGTAGTGGCCTCGGGTTATCCATCGTGAAGCACATCATGGAGGCGCATGGTTCGCGGGTAGAGGTGTTCAGTGAGCAAGGCGTTGGCTCCAAGTTTTGGTTCAATTTGAAAGCCGGCACACATGCCCCGGCCAAGCATTGGGACGATGAAGAAGATTAATCCTTTAAAGCGATTGAGTTTCGAAGACCTTATTGTTCATGAGGATAAGGATTTTATTGTCATCAACAAACCGCCTTTTATTTCCACCCTCGAAGATCGACGCGACCCCTTCAACATCTTACAAATGGCAAGGGCCTATGAGCCGCGTGCCCAAGTCTGCCATCGGTTAGACAAAGAGACCTCAGGCTTACTGGTGATTTCTAAAAGGGAGGAGGCCTACAAGTACTTCGCTCGAATGTTGGAGTCCAGAGAGGTACATAAGCTTTATCACACATTGATTGCGGGTAGGGTCGAGCTGGACGAGCAAGAGATCGACGCCCCTATCTACACGACCTCAAATCGTTCGCGTATCGATCATGGGGAGGGCAAGGCTTCGCTGACCCTTGTATCTACCTTGCATATCTACAAAGCCCACACTTTGGTGGCGTGCATGCCCTTTACCGGTCGCATGCATCAGATCAGGGTACACATGGCCTACTTGGGCCATCCGTTGATTGGGGATAACATGTACGGAGGCCCCCAGCTGTATCTGTCAGAAATAAAACCCAAGTTCAAAATGGCCAAGTTTCAAGAGGAGAAGCCTCTGATTTCCAGAATGGCCTTGCACGCCCAAGGACTTACTTTTCCCTCAATCCAGGGCCAAACGTTGAAGCTATTAGCCCCCTACCCAAAGGATTTCGCCGCAGTCCTGAATCAGCTAGGCAAAAACAAATAAGGGGCTATTGGTTTTCAGAATTTAAACTTCTATTTTTGTGTCCCTTTTTCAAGAGGGTCTTGATCGAGGAATACAAAGTAGAATATTTTGGATACTTTAAGTTATAAGACGATTTCGGTGAATAAAGCAACTGCTGAGAAAGGCTGGGTAGTTGTGGATGCCGAGGATAAGGTGCTGGGCCGAGTGGCGAGCGAAGTCGCTAAAATGATCCGCGGAAAGCACAAGCCCAATTACACACCACACGTAGATTGTGGTGACAATGTAATTGTCTTGAATGCCGATAAAGTGCGACTAACTGGAAAGAAGTGGACCGATAAGACATATATCCGACACACGGGATATCCTGGTGGTCAGCGGTCTCAGACCCCTCTTGAGGTCAAGGAAAGCAAGTCGTCTACCATCCTGGTAGAAAAAGCCGTACGAGGCATGCTGCCAAAAACGCGATTGGGTCGACAACTGTTCAACAACTTGTATGTTTATGAAGGCAGTGAGCACCCGCACGAGGCACAATCACCCAAAGAAGTTAAAATCTAATTGATGGATACAATCAATACTGTCGGTAGACGAAAGACATCCATCGCTCGGGTATATGTATCCGGCGGCAAAGGAGACATTAATATCAACGGACGCGAGTTGTCCAATTACTTTCCTTCAGAAGTGCTTCAGATCATCGTGAAGCAGCCACTTGTCAAGGTGGAACAAGATGGGAATTTTGACATCAAAGCTGTGGTTGATGGTGGCAGCCTGAAAGGCCAGGCAGAAGCCATCCGATTGGGAATCGCGCGTGCCCTCGTGGAAGCAGATCCCGAGCACAGACCCTCCCTGAAAGAGGAAGGGTTCCTGACCAGAGATCCACGAATGGTGGAGCGTAAGAAGTATGGTCGCAGAAAGGCGAGAAGAAGATTCCAATTCAGCAAACGATAATATGTCGATGGATAAGATTACAAGCAAGGAATTGTTGGATGCAGGGGTGCATTTTGGCCACCTGACCCGAAAGTGGAATCCGCAAATGGCTCCATACATCTTTATGGAGAAAAACGGTATCCACATCATCGATCTCAACAAGACGCTGAAAAACCTCGAAGAGGCTGCCGCTGCCATGAAAGGAATCGTACGGTCTGGCCGGAAGGTCATGTTCGTGGCGACCAAGAAGCAAGCAAAAGAGGTAGTAGAGAATGAAGCGAAGCGGCTGAAGATGCCTTTCGTTACGGAGCGTTGGTTGGGTGGCATGCTGACCAATTTCGCCACTATCCGTAAGTCTTTGAAGAAGATGGCGTCCATTGATAAGCTTATGAAAGATGAAGCTTACAATAATTTGGCGAAGCGAGAGCGACTGATGATCACTCGGGAGCGCGCCAAACTCGAGCGTGTCTTGGGGGGTATTTCGGATTTGAACCGCTTGCCTGCTGCCCTTTTCGTCATCGACATAAAGCGTGAGCATATCGCTGTATCAGAAGCGCAAAAACTGAATATTCCCGTCTTTGCGATGGTAGATACCAACTCGGATCCCAACTTGGCCGATTATCCCATCCCAGCGAACGACGATGCGTTCAAGTCAATCCAACTGATTACGCAATACATCGGCAGCTCGATGGAAGAAGGGCTGAATGAGCGCAAGAAAGACAAAGAGGATCAAAAAATGGAGGAGGCCGAGGCCGAGAAGAGAGAGCTCGACGAGCAGCAGGCAGAGTAAGGCCAACCCCCAGATACAGAAAATCTTAAATTGAACATGACGCCGGTGAGACCATCGCGATCCATGTTCAATTTTTTTATGGAATCCAATCAAAAGAAACAATAGACATGGCAATAAGCGCAAAAGACGTAAACAAATTACGACAAATGACTGGGGCTGGCATGATGGACTGCAAGAAAGCCCTCGTTGAAGCTGATGGCGATTTTGACAAAGCCATCGAATTGCTCCGAAAGAAAGGCCAAAAGGTATCGGCTTCCAGAGCGGACCGAGAAACCTCAGAAGGAGTGGTCTTTGCGAAAACAGCAGCAGATCACAGCAAAGGCACTTTGGTTGCCTTCACCTGCGAAACAGACTTCGTTGCCAAGAACGATGATTTCGTTTCCCTAGGAGAGGCGATTGCCGCCAAGGCCTTCGATGAAAACCCCGCAGACATCGATGCACTCAAAGCGCTCTCGATCGATGGCCAAACCATCGCTGAGAAAATCGTTGAGGCAACTGGAAAAATCGGAGAGAAACTAGAGGTTTCAGCCTACGAAAACATTGAGTCGGAAGCAGTCGTACCTTATATCCATTCCAACGGGAAGCTAGGAGTATTGGTAGGGCTGAAAAACACCAGCGGAACCCCCGTTGCGGAAGCAGGCAAAGATGTCGCCATGCAAATTGCAGCAATGAATCCGGTGGCTGTGGACAAAGATGGCGTGGACCCCTCGACCATCGAGAAAGAAATCGAGATTGGACGCGAGCAAGCACGGCAGGAAGGCAAGCCTGAGCAAATCCTGGAGAAGATCGCACAAGGAAAGCTGCAGAAGTTCTTCAAGGAGAATACGCTGCTTAGCCAAGCCTTTGTGAAAGATAACTCCCTGACCATCGCCAAGTACCTGGATGGCGTATCCGAGGGTATGACCGTATCCGAGTTTAAGCGAGTGTCCATCGGCTAAGTCGGACCTTTTCCGACAAAGACACCTCAGAAAGGGTTATTTCGAAAGAGATAGCCCTTTCTTTTTTGAGGTCCACCTGAATCCGTCAATTGCCTATTTCCGGGCCTATCATTTGATCGCACGGTCCTTACACTTTCCTGTGTATTATTGCCAAAATTTCCGTTAATTCAGCCCCATGATCAATAAGGTATACTTCTCATCTCTGAATTTGAATAAGCTGATCAAGCTTGCTGAGCGCTCAAACAATATCTTGGAGGTCAACCATAGTGACAATTTGCTGATCATTTCAGTGGTGGAGAATGTCGGCGCCATTGTCTCTAAAGCGCAAAGCGCACTCGGAACCGGCATGGTAAAAAATCTGACAACAGAGGTATTCCAAAAGGACACCTATCGCGATGAGACCTTCAAGGGTCTCCGAATGCTCATCGATGCCGGTTCCAAACGCCATGCCCGGCCCGACTTCCAGAAAGCAAGCTTTCGGCTCGCCAAAGTATTCGACTCTCACGGCAAAAACCTTTATCGATGGAGTTATGAGGAACAAACCAAAGCACTGAAGGCACTCTTCAAAGATTTAGGGAAGGAGCAAGCTGCTAAGGACCTCCAAATGATTGGAGGCAGTGAATGGTTGGAAGAGCTGAAGCATGACCAAAAGGCATTTGATGAGGTATTTCTACGACACCAAAGACAGCAAGAGGACCAAGAGCGATCTCAGGACCGTGAAGTTTGGCTAGAGCTGAAGCCCGCCCTGGAAAACTTATATACAGTACTAAATGCACTCGCCACCACGGACCAGGTGGAGGACCTCGAGCAAACCATAGAACAGATCAACTCGGAGATTGATTTGATTATGAAAGATCCTCGCTGATGTCAACCGTCCGAGCCTGATTCGTGCTCTCGCACCTGGACGTTGTCATCGACCTTGATCTTTTCCTCCTCGTAGTCCGATACACCAAGGCTTTGCAGATCGGGTTGCCCGGCATCAACCCAGCAGGTGAACCAAAAGTCCCCGACCATCTTCACTGCGGAACGCATCTGACGCTCCACCATACCTCCAAGTGCCTCGTGATAGGCCTTGGAAAAATCATACGAATACACCCGGATCAAAGAGGCTCCCTTCTGCTCAAAGCTGTACTTCTTTGACTCATCGAAACGCTCAGAAAGCTCCCGCTCGAACCTTAAGACCGAGTCCATGGCGAGATGAGCCTGCGTAACAGCCCTCCACGCCTCCAGCTGCGGATCATCCAAATAGCTCGCCTTGCCTACGAAAAAATCATACTCGTCAAAAAACAACTCAGGCAGTCGTGACTCCCAGAACCCATGGATACCACGCTGTCCGGTGAGCTGACCATTATAGTTTACGGTCGTGTGCAAGGGCACATTAGCATCCGCAATGTAATGGCCGATATCCGCCGAATATCGCAAGATCCGACTCGCATCTTTGGCTTGCAGCGCGTTGGTGAGTTCATATCGCACTTTGTTTATATGCCAGGGCACCACGCCATAGGCTAGCAAGGTATCTTCGGTATACTTGGCGACCGCATCCTTCCAGTAGCGGGGCATAGTCCAGAGGGCGCTATCGCCATAGACATCAATATCAATATAGTGCCTCGGCGCCTCCAGCTTGTTGGTATATCGCCTCATGTCAGGATTGACCG
>JBCCXG010000471.1:0-5310 GCA_039191945.1 Bacteroidota bacterium | reverse complement strand
GTGTGTTTATCACTTCCATGAAGTTAGTTGCTTTAAATAACGGCCGTAGCCACTCTTCTCCAATGGTAGCGCTAGATTCACCAACTGCTGCGCATCGATGTATCCCATCTTATAGGCCACTTCCTCTAAACATCCTATCTTCAACGATTGACGCTGCTCAATCGCCTGTACAAAGTTACCGGCTTCTTGCAGGGAGTTGAATGTCCCTGTATCCAGCCAGGCAGTCCCGCGATCCAAAATCTCCACCTTCAATTTGCCCTGAGTAAGATAACTTTTATTCACGTCTGTTATCTCCAACTCACCTCTTGCACTTGGTGCAATACCCTTCGCTATCTTAATGACCTCATTGTCATAGAAGTAAAGGCCAGGCACCGCATAGCTGGATTTTGGATTTGCAGGCTTCTCCTCTATCGACAGTACTTTATGATTGTCATCAAACTCTACTACTCCATACCTCTCTGGGTCTGCCACGTGATAGGCAAAGACATACGCCCCGTCAGGGTCGACACAAGATTGCAGTTTTCGCGAAAGCCCGGACGCATAAAAAATATTATCCCCTAGGATCAAGGCAACATTGTCATCTCCGATGAATTCTTCACCAATCAAGAAAGCCTGGGCTAACCCTTCTGGCTTCTCTTGAACCTCGTAATGAAAACTACATCCCAACCGTGATCCGTCTCCAAGGAGTTCTTTAAAGAAAGGCAGATCCCTAGGAGTAGATATGAGCAGTATTTCCCGTATACCCGCAAGCATGAGCGTGGATAGTGGATAGTAGATCATCGGCTTGTCATAGACCGGGAGCATTTGCTTGCTCACGGAAATTGTAAGCGGATACAGCCTGGTACCACTACCGCCAGCTAGAATTATGCCTTTCATTCGCTTATCAATAAGGGCTGATTTGAAGGCACAATTTTAATGACTACCGGCGTATTGATTGTCATAGTAATGTTGGTAATCTCCGGAGGTTACCGAATCCAGCCAGTCTTGGTTGGACAGATACCACTGGATGGTTTTCGTTATTCCCTCTTCAAACTGCAGTGATGGTTCCCAACCCAAATCATTCTGGATCTTTTGGGCATCAATGGCGTACCGATGGTCGTGGCCAGCCCTGTCCGTAACGAAGGTGATCAAGGCTTCCGACGTGCCTTTATCATTACCAACAAGCGTATCAAACGCCTGGCAAAGGACTTTAACCAAATCAAGGTTGGTCCATTCATTGAACCCTCCGATGTTGTAGGTTTCACCGACTTTTCCCCGATGCAAGACGGTGTCGATTGCCCTCGCATGATCCAACACATAGAGCCAATCTCTGATGTTTTCACCCTTTCCGTAAACCGGAATAGGTCTCCCATGCCTCAGGTTATTTATGGCTAGCGGTATCAGCTTCTCGGGGAATTGATTGGGCCCGTAATTGTTCGAACAATTCGAAATAACAACTGGTAGTTGGTAGGTATTAGCATAGGCCCGTACAAAGTGATCAGAGGAAGCTTTGGATGCGGAATAAGGAGATTTTGGATCATACGGTGTCGTCTCGACAAAGAACCCCGTTGGCCCCAAAGACCCGTAGACTTCATCCGTCGAAATGTGGTAAAAGAGGCAATCTTCACGATCGCCCCAATACTTTCTTGCGACATTAAGAAGGTTTACCGTGCCTAACACATTGGTCCTGACAGATGAGAGCGGATCTGATATCGATCGATCAACATGCGACTCTGCAGCCAGATGAAGCACATGATCCGGAGCATATAAACCGAAAACCTGATCCAAATCGGCCTCATTACAGATATCTCCTTTGAAAAACATGTAATTGCCGCTACCTTCTATATCTCTAAGATTTTCGAGGTTGCCCGCGTAGGTCAACGCATCAAAGTTTATGATTTGATAGTTCGGATATTTATTGACCAGAAGTCGCACGACGTGGGAACCAATGAATCCAGCGCCACCAGTGACAAGTACTTTCATATTCTATAGTATTCTCTGTACCATTTGATAAATTGAGACACCCCGTACTCCACCGACACTGCCGGTTGATAATCTAAATCCCGCACCAAGCTACTCACGTCCGCGTACGTCTCTGGGACATCTCCTGTCTGAATCGGCATATAGTTGATGGTAGCTTTTTTTCCCACCTCCTTCTCTATTACTTTGATAAAGTGCATCAGTTCTACTGGCGCGCTGTTCCCAATATTATAGACTTTGAAAGGCGCAAAACTTGCGGATGGGTCTGGACTTGCTGCGTTCCATGATGAATCCGGAACTGCGGGGTTATTCATCACTCGCTGAATACCCTCAACAATATCATCCACGTATGTGAAGTCCCGCCGCATCTCGCCGTTGTTGTATACATCAATCGGATCTCCATTCAATATGGCTTTGGTAAACAAAAACAGCGCCATATCCGGACGACCCCAGGGACCGTACACGGTAAAAAACCTAAGTCCAGTTACTGGCAAAGAGAAGTTAGCCGCATAAGTATGTGCCATCAACTCATTTGATTTCTTTGTCGCGGCGTACAAGGAAATGGGATGGTCCACATTGTGCTTGACGGAGAAGGGCATCACACCATTGGCACCATAAACGGAACTAGAGGAGGCAAATACTAGGTGCTCCACTCCCTGGTGCCGGCAGGCCTCCAAGATATTTACAAACGCAGTAAGATTGGATTCAACGTAGGCCTGAGGGTGGGTCAACGAGTATCGAACGCCTGCCTGGGCCGCCAAATGAATTACGTACTTAAAACGGTTATTGGCAAAAAGATCTTTAATTGGGACATCGTGGGCTAGGTTCAGCTGCGTGAATTCGAATTTGGCATGCTTCTGCAGCAAAGAAAGACGATCTTCTTTCAAGCCGACATCATAGTAGTCGTTGATGCTGTCAACGCCCGAAACGCTGTAGCCCTCTGCCAATAAGCGAGAAGAAAGATGAAATCCGATGAATCCAGCGGCGCCGGTTACAAGAATAGAATCCTTATCCGTCATTATATCGATCCCCGGCATAGATGATCTACAAAGCGGGGGGAGGTTCTCAATTGCTACCGCAATGCTAGCACACTCGACGGCCTTTTACAAAAAACACAGCCGTTCACAGCGACACCTTTCGCTAAGTACTAGTTTTGCTCGATGAATAGGATCAAAACCCTACTGATCAAAGAGTTTTCCCTTGACTTTCGGACGAAATACCCGTTCTATTCCTTGATTTCCTATTTACTTTCTCTATCGTACATCTGCTATCTTTCATTTCAAGGAACGCTATCGCTTGAGACCTGGAACGCCTTATGGTGGATCATCGTATTGGTGACCACGACTACGGCAATCGGTAAGTCATTCATCCAGGAGTCTGATCGATCCATCTACTACTATTTTCTACTGAGGCCCAGCGAGCTTCTTCTTAGTAAGCTGCTCTACAATCTGATCTATGTCGTAAGCCTGACTGGGCTTTGCTACCTTTTGATGCAGCTGTTCTTCCCACAGCATATCGCAAACCCAAGTGCTTTCACTTTAAATGGCGCATTGGTCAGCATCGGTCTGGCCGGAGCTTTTACACTGATCTCTTCCATCTCTGCCAGTACCAACTCACAAAGCAATATGATGTCGGTTCTCGGTTTCCCGGTGGCAATCCCGGTACTACTCATGGGGGTGACCAACTCGCGCAAGCTGATCGCAGGAAAGGCCCTGGAAGATATTCAGGGATCTATAACTTCACTGGTCTCTGTCGATGTTATTATCATTGCGTTAATCTTTGTTTTGTTCCCCTACAGCTGGAAGAAATAAGATGGAATATTTCATAAAGACGAGTTGGTGGAAGTGGTTAGCGTTGGGGTTATTGGTCTACACAGTCATCGGTGGATTTTTATTTGACGTACCGAGACTACCGATTCTCAACGAAACAGTCAGAGTTTTACACTTCCACGTACCGATGTGGTTTGGAATGATTTTGCTCTTCATAGGTGCAGCCATATTCTCCGTCCGATACCTACTTACGCAGGACTTAAAGTACGACCTCTATAGCAAGGAATTGATTGAGACTGGCTTCTTCCTAGGCATCCTTGGCCTGGCAACAGGCATGCTTTGGGCCAACTTTACTTGGGGAGAGCCCTGGAGTAATGACCCTAAGCAGAATAGTACGGCCATCGGCATGCTATTGTACTTTGCTTATATGATATTGAGGGGCTCCATCACGGATGATCATCAGCGTGGTAGGATTGCGGCAGTGTACAATATTTTGGCGTTCTTCATGTTGATCGCCCTACTATTTATCATCCCCCGGATGACTGACAGCCTCCATCCCGGTAACGGAGGTAACCCCGGCTTCAATGTGTATGATCTCGACAGCGATTTGCGAATGGTTTTCTATCCCGCCATCCTTGGTTGGACCCTGCTAGGATTGTGGATTGCGACCATCAAAGTGCGCATTTCCAAACTCAATCTACTATGAGTAGAATAATCCAATGGACCCTCTTGATTTTTACCATGATGAGCGGTAACCAATCCTTTGCTCAGGATGTTGAAATGGCAGATGGCTTTCGAGGCGATGGCAAAATATACGTCGTGGTTGCTGTCGTGTTGTTAATTTTGATAGGACTTTTTGCCTATTTGGTATTCCTTGATAGAAGATTGAAAAAGTTAGAGTCAGAACGCAACGGAGGAGAAGAGTAAAGACGCATGAAAAAATCACATATACTAGCAATCGTAGTAGTGGCCATCGCCATCATGGTGATCATGTCGACCGCCACAGATGCCAGTACGTATGTCACATTTGAGGAAGCCCGCGAACTGTCGGAAGGAGGCAATAGTAAGAAAATTCACGTCGTTGGGACATTGAAGAAAAACGAGCTGGGTGATATCCAAGGCATTGAAACCAGCCCAGATCAGCTGGCCTTCAAATTCTTGATGGTCGATCAGATGAATCAAGAACAAGAGGTGATCTATCCTAATCCGATGCCAACTGATTTCGTTAGATCCGAGCAGGTGGTAGTCGTGGGCGCCTATCAAGATGGGGTGTTCCTCGCCGACAAAATCTTGCTGAAGTGCCCGTCTAAATACAACGAAGAGGAGCTCAAAGTATAATGGTGCACTATTTCATTGGCAATCTCGGTCACACTTTCGTGATCGTGTCTTTTGTATGTGCCCTGATTGGAGTCTTTGCCTACATCAAAGGGCTCAAGAACAAGTCTTGGGAAAACTATGGCAACATAGTCTTCTATCTCCATGCCATTGGCATCTTCGGTGTGGTCTTGACGCTCTTCGCCATCATCAACCAACACTACTTCGAATACCATTACGCGTGGAAGCATACCAGTAGGTTCTTACC
>JBCCXG010000470.1:0-5319 GCA_039191945.1 Bacteroidota bacterium | reverse complement strand
TCTACGGTACGGATCTGAATGTTATTCATAAACCACGAAAGGCCACAAGTTAATCATTGGGCCGCGGGGATTCGGCGCCGGCAGCTGCTTGCAACTCATGGAGCTTGTCCAGCAACTCACGCGTGCGCTCAGGCATCTTCAGAGACAGGTCGGTTTGTTCTGAGAGGTCTTCGCTCAGGTCGTAGAGCTCCACTCGGGGGTCTTCATAAAACTCAATAAGCTTCCAATCGCCCTGGCGGATGGCGGCGCCGGGCTTCCACCCACTGCCATGGTAGTGGGGATAGTGCCACCAAAGCGTCTCACGCTCTATCTCTTGACCCTCCAAAAGCGGACTGAGATCCACACCCTCGATCGGCGCGGTGGATGGGAGCTCAATACCGGCCATGCTCAATAGGGTGGGCATCAGGTCATGCCCGATGACGGGGGCATCGATGGTTGTGGCTGCCCCAGCCATGTTCGCCGGCTTGATCAGCAGCGGGACCCGGATCCCTCCCTCATAGAGCCACCCCTTGCCTGCTCTCAAAGGAGTTACGGCCGTCGGTGGCATCCTCGACCAGGAGGCATCTAAGGTCGAAAGACCTCCATTATCCGAAGTGAAAATGATAGTTGTGCGATCGTAAAGCCCCTGCTCCTTCAGGTGCTTAACAATCCTACCAACGTTCTCGTCGACCGCCTTGACCATAGAGGCGTACTCGGCATTGTACTGGACCAGGACGGTCAGCCCCTCACCTTCCCGCTTCGTCAAAGTGTCCGCGAGGGCGAGGCGGTTGGCCTTGTCCTCAAAGTGCGCGATGAAGTCTAGGTTGGGCTGGATCGGCGTATGCACGTTGTAGAAGGACAAGCAGGTAAAGAACGGTGCACCCTGTCCTTCGCCGATGAACTGCAACATCTCATCCGTGAGCCGGTCGGTCAGGTATTCTCCCTCGGGTCCATCAGACAGCATCGGATTCTTGTAAGGCACATAATAACCTCCCGGTGGACTGCCTCGATGATGCCCTCCTTTGTTCACTTCAAAACCCTGCTGCTCAGGGAAGTATCCTTCGTCACCCAAGTGCCACTTACCTGAAAACATGGTGCGGTAGTTGGCCTCCGCGAATACCTCCGCGAGGGTCACCTCTTCCAGGGGCAGTTCATTGAGATCCTGTGGCCCGAGTAGGGGCCGATCCCTCGGGTCCTGGCCTGGGATCCAGTCGGTAATGCGTAGGCTGACGGGATGCCTCCCCGTCATTAATGCGGCACGGGAAGGAGAGCACACAGATCCTGAGGAATAAGCGTCGGTGAACCGGAAGCTCTGCTCGCTGAGCGCGTCGATATGGGGCGTCTCGTAAAAGGTGCTACCCATGTAACCCAGATCGTTCCAACCCAGGTCGTCTACCAGGATGATGAGGACGTTAGGTGTTTGCTCCGTGGGCTGGCAAGCCAGCAGCCAGTTCGCGGCCATGTAAATGAAGAACCATCTCATACCACCGGAAATCTACGTCATTTTGTCTATTACGGGGGAGCGAGGACCTCTATCGGATACGAACAAAGTACACTAGGATAGGCCGAGCCGAGAATCCTAATTCTACCTTTGGGGGGATACACCCTTGATACACGGATGAAAATTACACCACGGCCAATTGTTAGTTTCCTTGCGTCCCTGCTTCTGATTGGCTTGGGGACACGTACCTGGGGGCTAGACGTGCTCAGCTATCAATTGGAGCTACACCCCAACATCCCGGAGCAATCGGTCCGAGGACAAGTGACCATCCAATTTCTCTGCGACAGGTCATCTCTGACTATGGCCGCTGGCGCGCTCGTCATCGATGAAGTAACTGGAGGCAACGTCAAAAGCTATCAAAAGGTGGGCAGCAACCTCCAGGTGGAGCTCGTGGCAGTAGAAAATGGGGTTCAGGAGTTGGTTGTCTCCTATCATGGCAAGCCCCGACAGGGGTTAATCTTCGACACAAAAAAGGATCACGCATATACTGTCTATTTCACCAGCCAATGGATGGTGTGCAACGAAGAAATACACGACAGGGCTTCGATCTCCATGGACATAGTCACCCCTAGCGGCAAGGAATGTATCGCCAGCGGAGAGCTTTCGGAGCAATTGGACCAGGGGACCACAACCCTGCATCGGTGGCAACAGGGCTACGAAACCCCCGCTTATACCTATGGATTCGCCATTGGCTCATTTGAAGTCGTGAGGGAAGAAGCTGGTGAGGCTAGACTGACGTACTACGGCGCCGGTATCGGTGCGGATACCTTGCGCCGATTGTTCGAGGAGACACCCACCATCTTGAAGTTCCTGGAAGAAAAGTCTGGGATTCCCTATGTCCAACGCTCCTACTCTCAAGTCGTGATAGGTTCGCACTACCAGGAGATGTCGGGTTTCGCCGTCCTCAGCGAGGCTTATGTCGCGTCCGTCCTAAAGGACAGTTCAGAGATCCACCTGACCACTCACGAGCTAGCCCACCAATGGTGGGGAAACATGATCACTTGCCGCGACCTGAGTCATTTCTGGCTCAATGAAGCATTTGCTGTGTACATGGCTTCAGCATTTCATGAACGTCGATTTGGAAGGGAGAAGTACCTGTCAGACATCGCTCTGTACAAAAACATCTATGATCGCTTGATCGAGCGAGGCCAGGATAAGCCACTCATTATGTCGAGATGGGTGGCTACTCGCGATAACCGCCATGTGGTCTACTACAAAGGGGCCTATGTCCTGCACCTGCTCAGAGAGCACTTGGACGACGAACCCTTTTGGGCAGGCATTAAGCTTTACAGTTCGCGATACTTCGGAAGGTCAGTAGAGACTGCGGATTTTCAGCGAGCCATGGAGGACGCTTCAGGTAGTGATTTGTCTCCTTTCTTCGAACAGTGGGTGTACGGGTTGCCCACTCCCTCATCAAAGCACTGAGGTATCAAAACTTCACAATAGCAATCCAGTCCCCACCTTCCGGCGCTTTGACCTTCAGGGGTCTCCCGCCCTTGATTCGGCGAGGAAGCAGCCACTCGCTCTCCATGACGTTGAGCCAGGTAATAGACCCCCTGGCGTCCGGTGTCCTGGCCTGGATGGTTACCTCTCCTCCATCTGTGAAGTAGACCATATAGGTCTCCCCCTCAATCGCCCGTACGTAGGCTTCGTTCGCCTCCCGATCCATCAACATCTCCTGCGCGGGTTTCGACCGAAAGAAATCCATAGAGTCTGTGGCCATCCGTACCGACTGGATCACGGACTGCGCTTCCTGCTTGAGTCCCAGTCCCGAGGGCGGTCGATGAAAGCGGGCGGCTGCCGAACCAAAGAAAACGCTCCGGATAAAGCTTTGAATCCCGTTCTCCGTACCGTGCCCGTGACGACCTCCTTCGGCCCCGTAAGTTTTGACGTTTGTTACGGGTCGGAGATTGGCCAAACGCCTCAAACGCTCGATTTGCGCGGTTCCGTTGTCCCAATGTCGTTGCCCTTTTTGGTGGTTGTTTTGGGAGATCTCCACGAAGTCGTAGCGCTCGGGATGGTCAAACGTCTCCCGATGGGTGATATGCCCGAGATCGTGCGGGTCCCACATTTCGGTGACGTAAGCTTGCTTGTTCGCTTCCCTGGCCCGCTTGTGAATGTAATCCGACCAGAAGGCACCCCAGTCGGACGTCACGGAAGTCTCATTGTCGATGCAATACAATACATGGTCGTAAGGGAGCGAAATGTCCAATATCCGATCCACAAAGGCTTGTTGGAACCTCAGCAATGGAATGTTGTGCCGCTGGCTGGGGATCGACCAAAAGAAGGGGTTTTCGGTAAACACCGGATGAGTTTTGACCTCGACCGGCAACTTGACGCGGTCGTTGTTGAAGCTGCTGTTGTTTTTCGGATTGAAAGGATTCTTATCCCAGTTGTCCCGGTAGAAATCGAAGGTGGCCCAGACCTCCAACTGTACGACGATTTTTCGCTCTGAGGTAAGCCGAAGTAATCGCTCGAACCTGCTCCAGTACTCCTCATTCCATTTCGATAAATCGTACTTCCCGGTTGCTTCGTCCAAGTGGAAGGCCCAGACATTGCCTTCATCACGCGATGACATCGTATTGCGCACGTAATTGCCTCCTACGCTGGCCAGTAAGTCCAGGTGCTCTTCCAAAGCTTCAATCTGAAACAGGTTGTCCTCTACGGATCCACCCAACAAGAGTGTCGGTTGACCATCAAAAGTCCAGTATTGCTGGTATTCCTTGCTGCTGATGCCTAGTCCCTGACCCATGGACAAGCACCAAGCAATACTGCAGATGATCGTGCATAAGAGTCGCATGATTACCATCTAGTTATCACTTACCTCAAGCTGTGAATAGAGCCAGGCATTACCCTCCTCTCGCTGTTCGGGAAAAGTCCAATGCTCCGTTTCGTAATACGGTGACCACTCCTTCCGACCGGGGATCACATTGTACGCAGCATGCATGGAAGTCGGCGGACATACATTGTCATTGTAGCCCCAAGAGTACCAACCCGGGACCTCCACCCTACGGGCGAAGTTCACCACATCGTAGTAGGAAACCGTCTTGCTCCACCGCTTCACAGTTGCGTCATCCAAGTCCTGATCGAACATGTGAGGCCATCCGCCAGAGCGGCCGTGCACATAGCCGGTCAGGTCGCTCAATGCAGGATAGTACGCTGCCAGGTATTTGACGCGGTCATCCAGTCCCGCGGTGACGATGGACAGGGCTCCTCCCTGGCTGCCCCCGTTTACAGCGAGGGTCTCTCCGTCAAACTTGTCCAATGTGAAAAGGTAGTCGATGGCCCGAACGCAGCCCAGGTAGACGCGCTTGTAGTAGTACCCATCGGGATCATTCAGATTGAAGTTTTGATAGCCTGCCAATGCGCCGGTAGCCAGGGACTGATATACCTCCGGATCCCTATTGACCGGAATGCCATGGATACCGACTCGAAGTACGATCACCCCGTTCGCCGCGCGATCGTCTCGTCCGTAAGGTCGGATACCGGCTCCCGGTACCGCAAGGATGGCGGGGTACTTCCCTTCCGCTTTGGGCACAGAAAGCATCCCATAAAATCGACTGTTGCCTCTCCACGATCCAGGCATTTTGACATTTTGTAAGTTGACGTGGTACACATCGATCTCCGACGTGCACAGCTCCGGTTGTAACGTCACAATTTCGTCCATCGGAATCTTCGCCAGTTCCGCTTTGGCCGCATCCCAGAATGAGTCGAAGTCGTCGGGGTGATCCACGGTCGGCTGGATCTGGTTCGGAGCAAAACCCGCGCTTCCAGCCCCTCGGTAAGTAGCACCTTCATACGCAAAACTCACCGCGCATCGTATGAATCCTGGCTCCTGA
>JBCCXG010000469.1:0-5324 GCA_039191945.1 Bacteroidota bacterium | reverse complement strand
GCAGAAAATGAGCTTTGGCTGGGGCAATTCGAAAAGGAGGAACTCGCCTTAAATAACCTTGATTTCATCGAAAGGTGTGGCGGGACCAATGACCCAGAGATCATTGAAAAAAACCAAAAGCGGCAACAGCCCAAGTCACATATCAAAAAGAAAGAGCCAACGGTGGTAACAACCAAAAAGCTATTCGATAAGGGAAAGACGATTGATGAAGTAGCACATTTGCGCGACCTCGCCGAGGGTACGATTATCAGCCACCTGGAGAAGATCATATCTACCGAAAAGGATTTTGATGCTTCACGGTTTAGGCCGAGTGACAAAACCATCGAACGAATTGAAAAAGCAACGGCCCAGCTCAAAAAAGAAGGGAATGAAGAATTTCTCGACCGCGACGGAAGGGTCAAACTAGCTGTATTGTACCGGGCGCTCAATGGAACGTTGGATTATGAAAGCATCCGACTCGCCCGCTTATTTGTCGAAAGCTGATCTAACCGGACTGGCTGTCCTCCAAGTCCGATAGTTCTACCTGCAACTTTTTGGGCAGAGAGGCGACAATCAACTCGTAGGAGTGATCGATCAATTCTTTGATCAGTCTTGCGCCGGCTTCAGGATAGACGCTATTCCACAGTCTCTTGTTCATGTGGTAGCCGGGACGAATGCTGTCGTATTGTTCACGCAGCTCGACGGCCCGATCGGGATCACACTTCAGGTTGATGAATTCAAAAACCTCTAAACCCGTAATCGCAAAGACTTTACCCATTACTTTGAAAACCAGCGTATCCGGTCCGAAAGGCAGCTCCTCAGTGACCCCGGGTTTCATAATGCAGTAGTTTCTGATATCCTCTAATTCCACTACTTGAAGATAGCAAACGATAAGCCGACATCGAGGAACCAGTCCGGAGAAATATCACTTAAACCTAGTCCACCAGAAAGGTCGACTTGAAATCTTGGCTTAATGAGGTAAATCAAACCCATGTCTGTCCGGTAGTCACTTTCACCCTTGACCAAGAATGAATAGAGCTCTACAAAGGCGGTCAGATCGTCAGTAATGCCATGGGCATAAATGAGCGTCAGTAAGTTGAGTGCACGATCATCCTCCAATGCCCAGAAAATATTGTATGTATGCGTCAGTGCACCGCGCGCGCCCACCGACCAACCCATGCTGTAGCGCAATGCGGGCACCAAACGGTCATTAGAAAAGATGTCAGATCCACCTCGCAGCGCGACCTCGGCAATTAACGCGGTCTCCGGTATCCACCCGTCTCCCTCTAGCAGTTGGGTCTTAATGCCCAAGACGGGTGGAGCCCAGCCAGTACCGGAGAGATTGGCCCCTTCTACTTGAGTGTCTCTTTGCAACAGGTTCCAGGTGAATCGTAACTCAAAGTGTTCATTTACGCCATATCGCAACTGGGTCGTATTGAGGACCAATTCGTCTGTGGCATCATCCACCCGCTGAAATTGAAATCCACTTTCCACATTGAGCCGGCCCGGCAGCAGCACACTACTCGAATTACTAAATGAGGGACGTTCCGTGCTGATGGCTTCCTGGGCGTAGATGAAATTGTTGACCAAAATCAGGTAAGAAATGAGGACCCCTGATCTGAGCTGGGATTTGTGACTCTTGTCTTGCATCACCATGAATATACGGATATCCCGGAAAGGAGGAAAAAGAAAAAGGCCGCCGATGCAACGGCGACCCCTTTCCCGATTTGTCGAGCGTTATCCGAAGGATTAAAAACTTCCAATTTTGAGTGTGACGAAGAAATTCCACCTATCCAGTGCGTCACTATTTGTATTTAATATCTCGAGGTCTTGCGTAAATCTTTTGCTGGCACCGATCGCCAAGCGGAAGTTTCGTGCCACATTGAGTTCGACGTTGCCACCAGGTTCGATATACCAAAAGACATCCTCATCCACCAGGCCGTCCTCTTCCGGTCTGACGGACGAATTACCATCATTGACAACATCATACCCAATCCATCCTGCTCCTCCTCCTACCGGGAAAGTGACGTGCACTACTTCATTGGAAAAGAAAATAAGCTCCAGGAACATACCACCATAACCCCCAAGGGCCAGGACCTGCGCATCGGTCACTATTCCATCAATCTTTGCCGTTGGGATGATGCCATAGCCTTCGGCACCAATGGCCAGTGTCCGATTGACAATCCAACCCCCTCGAACGCCTGCCATTACGAGTGCTTCCCGGTTGAACCTACTGGACTTAAAGGAAAGGGCACCAAATCCTCCGGAATGATTCATCGTTCCGGCCAGGGTTTTCACGCGCCGACCGCCACGTTCTTTGTAGCGGACGTTTGAGCTTTTGTACTCATCATTGCGATCAGATTGGTAATATATGATCCGGGGCTGAGGGTCCGCCTGTACGCTTGGAGTGTCGCCTGGAATCGTGTCGCTAGTGATAACTAGCTCCGCCGAATCTACCATGACCTTTTCCACCTGAGCGGGTGGTAGGGAATCTGATGGTACCGAATCGGTGGGTACTTGAAACCCTGCATAACCCATTGACCAGATGGGCGACCCCAATAGTAGGACCAGATGAAG
This sequence comes from Bacteroidota bacterium, assembly GCA_039191945.1. Lineage (GTDB taxonomy): Bacteria > Bacteroidota > Bacteroidia > Cytophagales > Cyclobacteriaceae > JAWPMT01. The sequence continues at coordinate 2,768 of JBCCXG010000469.1, read as the reverse complement.
CAGGAGCAGGCGAGTAGTTTGTCCTTTTATCATTGTGTAAAAAATTCATCCTATAGACAGAAGTGAAAAGAGAAGGTTTCTTCATTATCAAAATTTCTTCATATCCTTTTACGATCACTTAAATTTGCGGCCTTTACCATCGCAGAGATAGCAATCAATGGCCGACTACGATTTCGGAACGATCGAGCAGAAGTGGCAGGACCACTGGACAAAAGCGCAGGTCTATCAAGTCAATGAAGACGCGAATAAGCCGAAGTATTACATCCTGGACATGTTTCCCTACCCCTCGGGAGCAGGACTCCACGTAGGCCATCCGCTGGGCTATATCGCTACAGACATCATCGCGCGGTATAAGCGACTGAAAGGTTTTAACGTGTTGCATCCCATGGGCTTCGACAGTTTTGGCCTCCCCGCTGAGCAGTATGCGATCCAGACGGGTCAGCATCCAGCCAAGACTACCGCAGCGAACATCCAACGCTACAAAGAGCAGCTCCGAAGCTTAGGGTTCTCTTATGATTGGTCGCGAGAGGTGCAGACGAGCGATCCTTCGTTTTATAAGTGGACGCAATGGATCTTCAAGCAACTATTCAATGCGTACTACGACACGAAATTGGATAAGGCCCGCTCCATCGATGACTTGATTGCACAGTTCAAGCTGTCTGGCAACAAGGAGATAACTGCAGTTTGTGATGAGGATACCCCGAGCTTCACGGCAGCTCAATGGCAGGGACTCTCCCCTGCTGAACAACAGCGGACACTCCTCAAATACCGCCTCACCTACATCGCAGAGACCTCTGTCAACTGGTGTCCTGCATTGGGTACTGTCTTGTCTAATGACGAAGTAAAGGACGGCTTCTCGGAGCGTGGAGGACACCCCGTCGAAAAAAAGAAAATGCCGCAATGGAGCATGCGGATTACGGCCTACGCCGATCGATTGCTGTCAGGCTTGGATACCATCGATTGGCCGGAGCCGATCAAAGAAATGCAGCGCAACTGGATCGGCAAGTCCATTGGTGCTGAGATGGATTTTCAAATTGAAGGATACGAGGATAAGATTCGGGTCTTCACCACCAGGATCGACACCATCTATGGTGTGACCTTCCTCACATTGGCACCCGAGAGCGAATTGGTGGAGAAGATCACCACCGAGGTACAAAAGGCGGAAGTGGATGCCTATGTTTCATGGGCGGTCAACCGGTCCGAACGCGAGCGAATGAGCGAGGTAAAGAAAGTCACAGGGGTCTTTACCGGAGCCTATGCAATCAATCCATTCAACGAGGAAAAGGTCCCGATCTGGATCGCGGACTACGTACTAGCAGGCTACGGCACGGGCGCGGTGATGGCGGTACCATCCGGCGATCAGCGTGATTATGATTTTGCCAAACACTTCGAATTGCCCATCGTACCCGTGTACGAAAACATGGACATGTCGGAGCAAGCAGACCCAACCAAGGAAGGCAAAATGATCAACAGCGGCATCCTAGATGGGTTGAAGTACAGCGAGGCCATACCCAGAGCAATCGAGTTCCTGGAGGAAAAGGGCATCGGGGAAAAGAAAATCAATTTTCGCATCAGGGACGCCATCTTCGGGCGTCAGCGCTACTGGGGAGAGCCCTTCCCCGTCTACTACAAAGATGGTGTGCCGCACCTGCTGTCTGACAATCAGCTGCCTAACGAGCTACCTGAAGTAGACAAGTTCTTACCCACAGAAACCGGTGAACCACCGCTCGGCAGGGCCCAAGATTGGACAACCGCAGAGGGCTATGAGTTTGAACTGACCACCATGCCTGGGTGGGCAGGGTCTTCCTGGTATTTCTTCCGGTACATGGATGCCAACAACACCCAGGAGTTTGCCGGCAAAGCGGCACTGGACTATTGGAAAGATGTGGACCTGTACCTGGGCGGCTCAGAACATGCGACTGGTCACCTACTTTATTCACGATTCTGGACAAAATTCCTTTTTGATATGGGGTTTGTGTCGGTCGAGGAATACGCCCAAAAGTTGATCAATCAAGGCATGATCCAAGGTCGCAGCAGCATGGCTTATCGCGTCAACGGTGAGAACAAATATGTATCCTACGGCTTGAGAGGCAACTATGAAACGACCGCTATCCATGTAGATGTGAGCATCGTCAAAGATGACGTATTAGACATCGAGGCCTTCAAGCGATTCAGACCGGATGCTGCCGACGCCAGCTTTGAGCTGGAAAATGGAGTATTCCGCTGTGGCAGTGAAGTAGAGAAAATGTCTAAGTCCAAGTTCAACGTCGTCAATCCGGACGACCTTATTGGGCGCTATGGTGCTGACACGCTCCGAATGTACGAGATGTTCCTCGGACCCATCGAGCAGAGTAAGCCATGGAACACCAATGGCATCGAAGGGGTCTATAAGTTTTTGCGCAAGCTTTGGGCTTTGGCACACGATGCGAAGTCAAGTTTCCAAGTGACTGAAGACAGCCCAAGTAAGGCGGAGTTCAAGATCCTCTACACGGCCTTGAAAAAGAGCGAATCAGACATTGACCGACTTTCACTAAATACGGTGGTAAGCAACTACATGATCGCCGTCAATGAGTTGCAGGCCTTGCGATGCAACAAACGGCAGATCATAGAGCCTTTGGTGATTGGGATCTCCCCTTTCGCACCGCATATCGCTGAGGAACTTTGGCACTTGTTGGGGCACAGCACTTCCGTGGTAGATGCGGCGTATCCGCCGATTGAAGAGCAGTATTTGCTAGAAGATTCTTTCGAGTATCCTGTATCCATCAACG
>JBCCXG010000468.1:0-5336 GCA_039191945.1 Bacteroidota bacterium | reverse complement strand
GACCGTAGCGCTCTCACAGGGTTCCTGGCAGCTGCACGCAAGATGCGGAAAATCACCGTAGACCCTGAAACAAAGGCTACCAGGACCAGTGCCAATAGAAAGGTGCCGATACCCAATGGCACCCGGTAGGCAAACGACGCCAACCAGTTGCTCATCGACCAGTAAGTGAAAGGAAAGGAGACGAGCACTGCCAGCCCCAGCAGCAATACGTAGTCCATCAAAAGGATACGCACGATGTTCCCTTGTTTTGCGCCCAGTACTTTGCGAATACCAAGCTCCTTCATGCGACGTTCAATGGTAAAGTTGATCAGGCCAAAGAGCCCAATGGCTGAGATAAGTATGGCCACCAGTGCTGCCATGAAAAAGAGTTGACGTCGAACGCGCTCCGCCTCGTAAAACCTGAGCCACTGGTCGTCAAGAAAGTTCAACTCTGCAGGCGTATTCACAGCGTACTTGCTGTTCACCTCCTCGACCTTCGCCAGGACCTCGGAGGGATTCCCATTATACCGAATGCTGAAATAGTCAATCGACGCATAATCTAAGGGTTGAAAGACATGGTTCCAGTGTAGCAAGGCCATAGGACCGATTGGATCGTACAGGGACTGATAATGAAAGTCTTCCATGACGCCCACCACCGTGAATGAAGCCGTGTCTTTTTCCAAAATGTGAATGCGCTGACCGATGGGGTTCTCTAAACCTAGCGATTGCACTGCTTTTTCATTGAGTACAACTCGCAAAGAATCCACAGGATCATTACCGGTAAAAAAGGTGCCCGCCCTCAGATTGATTTGGTACATGTCCAACCAGTCGCTGTCGGAGGAGAACAATGACATCGGCACTGGGGCATCGCCAAAGTTTGCAACTATGTCTGATGTGGGAATGGATTTCCACTCACCGGGAACGCTCGATGAAACTGATACATCCGTGATGGAAGGATGTCTCAAAAGATCTGTTTTGAACGTTTTAAAGCTCCTTAAGACTGGGTAAGTGTTGATGTCCATTGTTACGACCTGATCCTTGGTGAAACCCAGTGACTTCATATCGATATAATTCAGCTGTCGTTGTAGCACCAACACTGCAGCAATGAGGGTCAACGCGATCACATACTGGACGGTGATAAAGACCTTGCGAAGCAACTCGCCCTTGCCGGAAAAGACATTTTTTTCTATTCCGATAAAACGATTGAGTCTCGAATAGTACAGTGCAGGCACAATCGCCGATAAGATCACAATGGCCACTAGTGTGATGCCCTGATACATCAGTAGCTCTGGTTGCACCAACCCCAATACGCCAAATGACTTGTTCGTCACTTCGTTGAAAAAGGGCAATAAGATCATCACCACTGCCATCGCGTTGGCATAAGCCAGGAACGTGGTAATGAAAGTCTCAGCGATGAGCTGCAGTCGTAAGCTTGTCGTCGAGGCTCCGTGTACCTTTCGGATACCAGCTTCCAGGGTACGCTTCAGTGCCTGAACGGATGAGAGGTTCGTATAGTTGAGGGCCGCAATAAGCAGCACGCCAAGCCCAATGATCAGTATGATCGAAACAAACTGAGCACTAGAGTAGGGAATCGTCCGTGGCGGTTCTGACCCGTGGGTCGCGAGGTGACTGGAGGCCAGGTGGAGGTCACTTATCGGCTGGAAGTAGAAGTCGTGGTCAGAACGGTTTTCATCATCGAAGTATTTGTCCAGAAAATCACTCTTCTTTTCCATGATCGTTCTAGGCGTTGTGCCCTCTTTCAATAGGACCCAGGTAGTAAAGTAGCGACTGTCCCAGGAATCAAAGTACTCCTGCCGTCCTTCTTCAAACCCCTTAAAATCAGTTACGTAGACCGCATTGAACTGGAAAGAAGAGGTTTTTGGTAGGTCTTCCACTACGGCAATCACTTCGGCACTTTTGAACCGGTTCGGCATTTCTATCACCTTTCCTACGGCGTCTTCTGACCCAAAGAGCCGCTGAGCAGTGGATGCTGTCAAGACGATCGCAGCCACACCCGCAAACTCCCGTTTCGGATCGCCACTGAGCACCACAAAGTCCCAAATGTCGAAGAGCGACGAGGTAGCAAACACGTAGTTGCGTTCGTTGAATTTTCTGTCCCCGTACTTTAGCACCGAAGCTCCCAAATTGGCCATGCGGGCCGACGCCTCGACCTCTGGAAACTCCGATAGCAGCGCATCTGCCAGCGGATTTGCAGTGACTGGCCAATGCTGAATGCCGTCAGTTGGAGATTCGCTTCTCTCCAGGACCCTGAAGATGCGATCAGACTGACCATGAAATTGATCAATTTGTCTTTCGTCATGAACGTAGAGCAAAATGAATAGGAAGACAACAAGGCCCATCGTCAAACCGAAAATATTGACCAGGTAATACATGGGCGCCTTGGCGAGTCGCCGAAAATAGATCTTTACGGAATCTTTCAGGGTATTCATTATTGGTCTTCAAAGGTTAGGGTCCACCACTAGGGCAATTTTTTATGTATAAAGGAAAGCAGGATCGCAGATGATTTCAATCGATGATCGCTCCGCTCATCAAAAACCCTAGTACTAGGGAATGTAATCACTAGATATAAGGAGGTTACGCATCCCTGCGAAGCTCATTGTCCGAGGCAGCAGCGTCGAATCATCTGGAGGAAAATGTAAACGGAACTGACCAACTCCCTACTACTAGTGAAATACCATCACGAAAACTAGTGAATTCGAGGAAGTGCGCTGAACCACGAACAATCCAAGATGTTCGAAGTATAAAGTAAGTGGGTTAAAGTTAAAAAGAGGATCCCCAATGAAGAGGTATGCCATGAGAAAGCGTCTGAAGAAGGTGATCGGATACATCCATCTGTGGCTGGGACTTGCCGCTGGCATCGTCATCTTTGTCAGCATGCTCGGCGCGTCGATATTTGTTTGGGAACGAGAACTGACGGATTGGTATTATAAAGACCTGCTGTTTTGTGATGAGGTAGGTACGCAGCAACTTCCGATTAGCCAATTGCATCACAATGTGGTAGCAGCTTACCCGGGGATAGAATTCACGTTCCTCGACGTGGAAAATGATCCTACTCGGAACTTTTCATGGGGCAGTTATCAGTCCGCGGAAAATCCCGGGTGGACTTGGTTTTCTGGTATAGAACATTACGTTTTGGTATATGTCAATCCGTACACTGGCGAGGTCGTTGGCCAGATCGATCGAAAAGCCGACTGGATTACCATGAGTCGCTTCCTCCACCAGACACTCCTGTTGCAGTATGACATTGGGGAAGAAATCGTGGGTGCAGCTACTTTGATCATGATCGTCATGGCCATTTCCGGCCTCGTGTTATGGTGGCCCAAAAACCGGAAAGTATTGTCCCAAAGACTCAAGGTGCGTTGGAAAGCCAGTTTTAAGCGTGTCAATTGGGACCTGCATAGTGTGGGCGGCTTTTACACTTATCTTTTGATTTTCTTTTTTGCCACTACCGGGCTCGTTTGGTCCTACACATGGTGGTCTAACGGGATCTATCAGCTCATGGGAAGTGATCCTTCGACCGTTTTCGAATCCCCAGACCTACCTGAAATTGCCTCAGGCCAACATTTGAGGGGCATGGATATCGCTTTTGTTGATGCCGTACGAAGGCAACCCCTTTGGGACAGACTCTATTTTGGTATCCCCAAGGCCGAGGCCGAAGAAGGCCGGATTTCGGCGTATATCTATTACAACGACCCTGACTCCTGGTGGTCTACCTCTGAAGAGCACCAGTACAATGCTGAAACAGGACATCAGTATTTTGAGAGGCTTCACGACGACAAGCAGCTGGGGGAGAAGTGGCGCAACTCCAACTACGACCTGCACGTCGGTAGCATCTACGGACTACCTACCAAAATCATCGCGTGTCTCAGTGCCTTGTTCTTTGCCATCCTGCCCATTAGTGGTTTTCTGATCTGGTGGGGACGAAAGAAAAAGGCGTCTTTCAGCAAGAAAGTGGAAGTTCAGCCTCGTCGAGCCGCACCAGCCCAGAAGCCGGTCATTAGATCCAAGCGAGAAGAACAGGACCTGATGCCTGCTGACCGCTAAATGGCACCTTCCATTTAGGAGTACACTTGTCGTAACCTTCACATGAAAGGGAGACGCTCAACCTAACTCCTAGCTCCTGAAACTCAGAAGATCCACTCCATCCGCTACTGCTTTTTTCCACTGCTCGAAGTGTGCTGATGCAAAGTGATCGCGTATCGCCTGCTCATTTTCATACACTTCGAGCACCGAATAAGATTCGCTAGCTTGGTAGAGCTCAAATCTAACGTTGTCCCTCTTCGACCATTAAGCCCCAAAAGGGGATGGAGTGCACGGTCAAAGTCTTTTGCTACTTGAACTTTACTTTTCTTAAACCATTAAAGTAAAGCCACATGGCTTTGAGCTTGGAGCCGCCTTTGCGTTGCATTTCCATGGCGTCCCAGAGCTCTTCCGGCACTTGCTCCAGCTGGTTCATTTCGCCAGCTCCTTTGAGCCATTCACCTCCATCTATGGTGATCACTTCGCCATTGACGTAGGCGCTATAGTCCGAAACGAGATAGGCGGCGAGATTGGCCAACTCCTGATGCTCACCAACCCGACCAACGGGTACTTTTTTAGCCGGATCAAACTTCTTCTTCAGATCACCCGGAAGTAGCCGGTCCCAAGCCCCTTTGGTCGGGAAGGGACCAGGGGCTATCGCGTTGGAACGCAGACCATACTTGGCCCACTCTACAGCGAGCGACCTGGTCATGGCCAACACACCCGCTTTGGCAGCGGCAGATGGAACCACGTAGCCAGAGCCCGTCCAGGCGTAAGTGGTGACGATATTGAGAATGTTGCCTGGCTGCTTATGTTCGATCCAATGCTTGCCCATGGCTAGGGTAAAATTGTAGGAACCACGGAGTACGATGTCCACCACCGTATCAAAAGCCCGGTGAGATAGGCGCTCTGTGGGGCTGATAAAGTTGCCGGCAGCGTTGTTGAGCAGGGTATCCACCTGACCAAATTCCGAATTGACAGCCGCGATGGTTTTCTCGACCTGGTCGTACTCCCGTATGTCGCAGGCTAGTGGCAGGACCGCGCCTCCTGTTTCTTCGGCAATCTCCTTAGCGGTCTGTTCGAGCACATCGAGTTTCCTGCTGGTAATGGCCAGGTTTGCGCCCAGCTTGGAGAAGTAAGTTCCCATAGAGCGACCCAGGCCGGTGCCTCCACCTGTCACAATGATGGTCTTCCCTTCCAGCGCACCATCTTTCAACATTCCTTCTAGGTATTTCATTTTTTAAGTAGTTGAGAGAAAGATACTGAAAATGGCCGAAGCTGGGTGGCAGCCATCAATACCAGCCAGGCGGCACGCT
>JBCCXG010000467.1:0-5362 GCA_039191945.1 Bacteroidota bacterium | reverse complement strand
CTGGTGAACCGATCATGACGGAAGAGTTTCTTTTCAACAACTGGCTGGCCAAAGAATACAACTTCGCCATCTTCAACTGGTCGCAATTTGCAGATGAAGAAAGGCTCGAAGACATCGAAGCAAAATTGTGGGTACCAGAGCTTTTAAGCTGGAGAGATCCATTAGGGGAGCGTACGACGGTGGCATTGCCTGAAGAATCCAATCCGATCGTCGATCTGATGATCGAAAATTATGATCTTTTGAACCCACCCGCTTTAGGTGGTAAAATCACGATCGTTGGCCATGGGATTGGTTCTCAGTTGGCCCTCGAGTTGGCTGCACATATGAAGCGTCAAGATCGCGCGGGACTACTGGAAAGAGTAGCATTGCTCAACGGTTGGTGGTCAGATGACGAGTTGATCTATGAGATTGATGGAGAAGAGATGACAGCGGCAGAGCGATCCTTGCAAATAGCTGAATTTCTTTTTTCAGATATAGATGTCGAAGGAAATCCCGCGCGCCAAGTACCCATGGAAGCCTATCGTAACATCAAGTTTGATCTGGATGAATACCAATCTGTCAACGATGACGACGATGATACTGAACTCCCTCCATTCGTGGGTTCTGACAACGACGCTTTGAAGCAGTTTGTGGTTGCTTCTAATCTAGGAACTGATTGGTCTGAGTTTCTCGAGGTACCCGACCCTTTAAACGTGCTGACTTTTGCCGAGGATCGAGTCGAACACGAAGCTATCTACCTGTGGTACTTAAAATCTATTGATTTTGAGCAACAAGGAAATATCTTGGACTCAGTGATCCCTCAAGTCGAGGAAGAAGACCTAAGGGACTTGAATACTGCTGATTGGGAGGTTGTTACAGGCCCCGGTTTCAATGCGACTGCGACGAGAATCGAACTTGTGGAACGCCAAGGCAGTGGCCAGTTCTTCACGCAAATCACAGGCGAGAATACGATGCAATCCGCAGATGACGAATTCGTAGAGGAAAACATCTGCATTTGTGAGTTGCAGGAGGTCGAAGATATTGAGCAACTGGGCGTAATGGAAGTGCACGCGGCAGCCTTGCAGGAGTACGCGCACGACAACGACTTGGCCATTATGTTGAGAAAGCCTCACGATGACACCGACAAATGGGCCAAAGAGATGTATGCCAATGAAACCCATTTGCCCTCTCCGGTCTATAACATGCCGGTTCTCGAGACCGGGAATCCCTGTGGGACACCCTATGCCGGATTGGCAACAATTAATCCTGAGATAGAGAGGGTTCGATCACTGATCGGAAGAGACATCGATGATTTGGATCTGAATACTGGCGGATTGCCCATCAATCCCCTCACCATTTCGAATGCCTACCGACGGTTCATGTTTGACAGTATCAGTTCTAACGAGCTCTACGTCTACCCAATGGAGATCTTTAAGGAGGAGTATTGGAACTACACCTTTACCAGAGCACTGATACACAAGAAGCTCGAAAGAGATTGGATGGTTACGGCTGATGACCCGCAATGCTATTTGGTCAATTTCAGGGAGGGTCAACTCATATTCGATAGTTACCGATTGCACGGTCTATACGATGAAAGAACCCGGCAGACTTCTTCGACCCCAGAAGGGATTGACAATGTCAACGAGCCTTCTTTCATGGAAGAAGCGGTCATTGAGGCGATCAATGACAATATCAACGGACGTACGCAAGACTACGGCCTCTTTGTGTTCAATGATGAGGAAGGGGTTGAAATATTTGACATGATCCAGCAATCGTATACCCACGATTCCTGGTTTTTCAAAAATGATTGGTACCAAGCCGGGCCAGAAATGGGCCCTCAGGCCGACCTTATCGTGTTTACAAAAAACGGCAGAGCCTACCGCTTGGATCCAGGAGCCATCGAGAAGCAGAAGGAAATGTACCAATGCCTAGGCATCGATTGGCAAGCTATGTATCCAGACGAGTTTGAGGAAAGTAACCCAGACAAGGTAGTGTATTATGCAGAAGCAGACGAACCGATTCCGGCCGAAAGTGCTAACCTGGGGGGGTATCCGGCGCTATACAATAGCCAGAGCAGTAGCCCTGCAGGAAAACCTAACAGCGCCCAAAAAGGAGAAGGTGGAAGGTACAATTCAGTGGATTTGGCCCAGGCAAGCCGGCAGACTTACATTGACTGGGTCGAGGCCAATGCTGACGATTATGGTGTCGCAGTCGACGAATACAACGTCTCCAACCTATCCAGCATCACACTTGATGACACCAGAGGGATAGGCATGCACCCGCACCACTACCAACGCTTCGCTCAATTTGCCATGGAATTTGGCATCACCTTGATGGCAAGAAACTCCAATCCGGAAGCTGTTCAGTGGATATACGACATGTACGAAGGAGGAGACTACCGGCCTAAACCAGTAACCGTCAAAGGGAAAAGCATCAAGAAATCTGGCTATGAGGACCTTCCAGATAAAGAGTACCTGGATCAAGTATCGGTCGACAACTGGCTAAGTGGGGCCACTGGAGATGTTGCATCTATCAGGTTTATAGGACCCGGCAAAGCAATCTCTGACGATGACGAAGCCAATGTGCTAGATACTAATTGCGCGGGGTGGGCAGGTCTTGCCAGCTTCGATCCTCGAACAGTAAGAGGTCGAGGAGTGGTGGATCCTCCTAGGGACTTTGATGTTATTAGTGATGCCTGTGGCCACACTAACTTTGAAGAGAAATACGCATCCTCTCTTCAAAGCAAGCTGTTAGGAAACGGAAACTACGTATTCCCTATTCCCTACTTCGCCAATAAATATCAGCACATCTTACGCTTCGTCAATATCAAGAGCGTCAACAATGGTTGGGTACAGAGCAGCGCGCTAGAAGATGGGACCAACATCATTCATACGGATCAAAATGCTCGAAGGATCCATCTCAGATTGGTTCACGGAGAGGCTCCGCTGGAATTCCACATCAACAATCAACGAAAGTCAGGAGAACTGCCCGAGTTTGGGTACGGCGGTATACACCGGTGGTCTGCGGAAGAGCTGGATCGTGTTGTAACCCGAATGAATACCGACGGTGACGAAGAACTGGAACTTGTCAAAGTAGAAGTATACCTGGATCCAATAGGCAATGGAAACCAAAGCGATTTCGATTTCTTATGGTCACATGACCTGTCATCATTGCGGCCGCGACACACCGGTTATCCCACTGTTTACGAAGCCTACGACGTGCAGTCGCCCGTATGGCTCGAAGGTGAGGCCTTTATCTCTTTCCCCAAGCCAGAGGAGTACCCCAGCTTGCCAGAGAAAAACCTCGCGGTAACATGGATTGGTTTTGAACACGCGGGCACGAAGCTATTCAATTTGGTCAGAAACAGTACCGGCCAGCTGGTATTACCAGGGGCAGGTTTCGACGGAGATTCCCTGATCAATCCAATGGGTTGGCAAGAGTCTGCTGAGAACGAATGGAAAGATTGGAACTGGGTGCGGGTGTACTACGACATCCTCAAACGATACTACTACGACTTCACAGTAGAGGCAGCGGGAGGTGGATTGTCCTCGAACTCAACCGGCAGGACCATCTATGGAGATAACTGCTACCGGGTCAAGGATCGGACCGGGAACAACTATTACAGTGACTACGATATGCACGGTTACTATTTTAGTGAACAGACCTCGGATCAATCACTGCACGCGCGAAGGTGGTGGAAGCCGCAATTCAATGATCCTTTTCCCCTCTACGGTCGGCAATTGATCAATCACTACATCAATATGAATTTAGACATCCCCAATGGTGACGTAGCAGACTTGTACCCCGAAAGCAAGTACAATTTGGTCATTAGCGAGATTATAGCCAATCAGCAGCTCTTCAATGATGATGGTGATATCGATCTTCAAAGGTCTCTTCCCTTTGACTTGATTCAACACGGACCTCAAGACGACTGGGAAGATCGCAACAACTATGGTGAGGCAGAGGTCAATGCAGGCCCACAAAGTGACCTCACCATGTGGGTGCCTACCTCAGACAATCAAGTAAAGGTTTACACCTTGACTGGTAATACGTCTGCCTTCTTCCAAGAAATGCTCTATAAGTCAATAGGCTTGCACTGGGAGTCCATATACCCGCAAGAGTATTACACTGTGCAAGAGCAAGTGGAGCACGAGAGGGGGTCACTGTTCATGCGATCCGAGCAGCCCATCATCAAGAACCAACCCTGCATTTATTGGAGTGACAAGTCCATCGGTTGTGAATTCACTTGGGACCTGGAGGGTATCGATGGTGCAGTAGATTTAGACCCCGAAAACACGGTACCTCACTTAAAGCAATATAAAAACTACTACAAGGCGCACAAAGTCGTGAGTGCGCCGGACGGGACACAATGGGATCCGACCTTGCCCGTTAGTTTGGCCGATCAACCTGCTGCTAAATCTCTCTTACCCATAACAGTAAAGAGAGAGAACCCTACTAACTGTGACGAAGTCCAAGCACCACAGTGCTATTCTATTGAGCAACTACGTGCCCTGAGTGAGGACAAGCTGCGAAGGCTGACCCCAGCTATGGGATCGTTTTTTGATCAGGATCTCATAGCTCCCGGATTGGCATACACCTTGGAAGAGTTTGTGTCTCTCACTGGGGGTAATGAGGTCGCCAATGCAGAATGTATCGTAGGACAATATGCTCGATTTCAATTGGGATACAACGAGGCAAAGGCCGCTCGCAATGAAGATCCATGGTTGATGCTGATCAGCCATCCGTATTCCATTGAGCAGGTTGAACCACAGACTGACGACAATGAAACATACATCGTCGACAAAAGTCGTCCACTGCAGGAGCTCCTGACCGCGATGTGCTACGCTCAGGTTGATGAAGGCTGGGTTTCTGTAGCCAATTGGGGTCGCTTAGACCCTGCTTTCTCCGGCAATGCTTTGCGAATAACTAACGCGGCAGTATCCCTCAACGGCAGGATCACCGGAGCCAGCGAATTTCTAGCCGAAGGATCTAGGGCGGAGGAATTCCTCAATGCAGAAAGTACCCAAAACACCATTCGGGCATTAGGCCTTGAAGTATCCAATATTTACGGTCCACACTTCCCTTCTCCAGGCTACGATGCTGGTACCTATTCAGATCTGAGGAGGATAACGGATTTTGGATTGAGTCTCGACGAAGATGAAGACTATCGGTACTTCACAAATCCTTCTGAAAGAGAAAACTACCTAGGTAGGATTGAAAACGGCTTACTATACTATGGAGACGGTAGTATCGTCGATACCAAAGATTTGGATAATGTGAAGTACATCGTGGATTGCATGGGCAGATTGTATCTTGCAAATATTTTCGGCCCTGAAAGCGTCAACGCCACAGTTCATTCACAGTTCCTGGGGGGCGGTGCCGT
>JBCCXG010000466.1:0-5377 GCA_039191945.1 Bacteroidota bacterium | reverse complement strand
TTGCTCCCCGCATTTTTCACGATTTTTCAGTTTGCCTCTTTTTGGCCTTTCCTGTGGGTGCTGTTGAGTATTGAAGCCGTCCAATTGTTGGTTGGTAACTACATTGAACCGAAGGTAATGGGCAAGACATTAAATTTAAGTCCGTTGATCGTTGTACTGGCATTGGCCTTTTGGGGGGCTATCTGGGGAATAATTGGCATGATTCTTTCTGTTCCTATCGTATCAGTGCTGGTGATTATCATGGCCCATTTCCCAAATACGAGAAATGTAGCCATCTTTTTCTCAGAGCGTGGAACAATCGAAGGAGACGAGGATGTTATTAAGAAATCAGAGGAGATATTTGCCTACGAAGCATAATGTCGAATCACAAACAGAAAAGAGGATGAAAGGGATCAGTAAGTTTTTGTTTTTGGCGCTGGCTACCGTTGCTCTTGCCGCTTGCAATGAAAGTGACGAAAATCAATTTCGGGAATCACAGTACTTGCTACACCGGATCGGCTCTGCACCGATTAGCGGTCAAGTCACTTTTACTGAGCTAGAGCCCGCGAAAATCCAGGCATTTATCGAACTTGACAATACGACGGAAGGACTGCCATTCCCAGCGCACTTGCACTTTGGCAATGTCGGAGAGACAGGTGAGTTGGCTTTTCGACTCAATGACGTCGATGGTGGGTCGGGTGAAAGCTTGACCGTGCTGGACAAGGTGGAGCTGACGAATGGTGAGACCCTCACTTTTGATCTGCTGCAGTCCATGAATGGTAGTGTAAAAATCCACTTAAACGATTCATTCTTTAAGAACATTGCGGTTTCGTCAGGCAATATTGGTGTCAATGCGACGGATTTCTCTGTCTTCGACGGCATCGCGGTCTGTACTGGACACTAGCCCAGCTCCCTATTCATCCCTTAGTACAGACGCAGGATTTTTCCTCGCGTTCAGCGTGATTACCGACCAACATATAAGGGCGATCAGCGCCAACACCACGGCGGCGGCAGCCACAAAAAGCATGGGCGAAATGTCCGTGCGATAGACAAAACCTTCTAGCCACCTACTTCCAAAGTACCAGGATAGGGTGCCACCAACGCCCAGAGCAAGGCCAGACAGCTTGATGAACTCTTTGGAGATCAGACCGATCAGAGAGCTGAGCGAAGCTCCCAATACCTTGCGAATGCCAAACTCCTTGGTTCTCTGTTCTGTGGTGAAGCTAATGAGACCCACTAATCCCAGCACTGCAATACCTATCGCCAGGTAGGTGAAGGCGTTGATGACTTTTGAAAACCTACGCTGGCTCACGAAGGCGCTGTCAAAGGACTCATCGATGAACTCAAATTCGAAGGGTAGATTCGTACTAAGCCGTTTCCACACTTGTTCGATCTCCCGGATCTTTTTGTCATACACTTCCATATTGCCAGGGGGTAGTTTGGCCACCAGGTGGCGCTGATCCCCCCTAAAGATGTTCGTTTTGGGACTCAAGATGGCCAGAGGCTCGATGGGCATTTCTAGCGACCAAAAGTTAAAGTCCTTCATGATACCCACGACTTCCAACGTCTCAGACCCATAGTAGGAAATTTGCTTGCCAAGGAGCTGTTCTGGGTCCTCATCGCGCGTCATCCACTCCATCTGTATGGCGCACTCTTCGTTGATAATGATCTTGTTGGCATCACCCTCACCGACCTCAAAGAAGTGTCGGCCTGCGACTAGTTCTACGCCCAGGTTGGGCAAAAAATGGTGATCAGCGATGATCATGGTCACGGCAAGATCCGTGGTTTTCGCGGAGTTCAGGGGGGTGAGATTCTCCTGATTCCATGCATTGGGGGGCACCGCATTACTCAACGCAACATTTTGCAGGATGCCTTCATTTTCGAGTGTACTTGCAAAGAGTTTGCCTCGATCCTCCATCCATTCCAGGTGCGAGATCACCAATACGTTCTCGTCATCAAAACCAAGCTCCTGGGCTTGCAAGAAATGCAATTGATCTTTGATCAAAAGCGTAGCTACCATGAGCCCTATGGCGATTGAGAACTGGAATACGACCAAGACATTTCGGAAGTTGAACCGGTTGGGATTTTGCAGAAGCTTGCCCTTGAGTACCTCGACGATCTTGAATCGTGTCATGAACCATGCAGGATAGGAAGATGAGAGCAGACCAGTCACTACCGAAAGTCCCACGATCACCAACAACAGCTCAGGACGCTGGATCACGCTCAATGAAATTTGCTTGCCGGCCAATTGGTTAAAAAACGGGCGGACTAGCTCGGCCAAGCCAAACCCAAGGACAACGGCCAGGGTGCTGTAAACCAGTCCTTCGATCAAAAACTGCCTTCGGATCCCGCCGGTCAGCGACCCCAATACTTTTTGAATGCCAATTTCCTTGGCCCTTTTAGCAAATTGGGCAGTGGATAGGTTCATAAAATTCACAATGCTCAACAGCAGAATTAGGATGGCCACCGAGGCAAAAATGATCACATTGTCAATGCTACCCGTGGGCCCAAAGCGATTGTAAACGCTGCCTGAGTACAATCTGATGTCCTCAATATTTTGCAATGCCAATGTCCAATTTTTCTCTTTGGCGCGCTCCTCGCCAACATATTTGGTCGGTAGGCCCGCTACCGCCTGGTTGACTTTGGATAGGTCGGAATTTTCATCTAGCAGTACATAGGTCACAAAGCCTGTCCATATCCAAGACCCATACCTGCGGGTCTGTTGGGGTAGGGAGGTGTCTGAGATGAGAAGGTCAAAGTGAAAGTGAGACTGATCTGGTAGATCTTTCAAAACTCCGGTAACGATGTAAGACTTTTGGTTTTGATGTAATCCGATTCGGATGGTCTGCCCGTAAGCCGACTGCTCCGGAAAATACTTTTTGGCTTCGGATGCGGTGAGCACCAGCGCATTAGGTTCTGCTAGGGCGGTGGCTGGATTACCCTCGATCATTTCGAAAGAGAACACTTCAAAAAATGACGAATCAGCGGCGAAGATCGAGGACTCCTCAAATGTCCTTTGGTTTCCTGCTGGATCCAGCACTGTGACAATTTGTTCCTGACTGTAGAAAGGCTGACTCAGTCGGGTGACATGTTCAGCCTCGGGAATGTCGGAACGAATAGCAGTGGCGACGGCCGGGCTGGTGGACCCAAACATGTCATTGCTTTCGATCCAGATGTTGGTCATATTCACACGGTAGATCCGGTCAGACTTTTCATGGAATTTGTCATAGCTCAATTCATCCCAGACATAGGCGTAGATCATGAGAAAACAAGCGGAGCCCACGGAGAGACCGGTGAGGTTGAGCAGCGTGAAGAAACGCTGACGCTTCATTTGTCGAAAGGCAATTTTTAGTTGATGAAGGAACATAACCGTGCGTTTGCTTGCCAATAGTGCAAATTAAGCGCCGTTTGTTTTAACCGGTTGATTTTCAGTCTCATAAATAGTTTGAAACTCAGAGAGTCTTTTGATAAGGCCCCTTTATGGACATCTCTTCGTTCGATTTTGATACAAAATGTGCTTATCTTCCATGTGCTCCTCAAATGCGTGACGAGGTCGTATTCCCTTGGTTATAAATCACCCGAGCGATGGAAAAACAGCAACTCGAGCAGCGTGTCAAAGCACACTACGCCCAACCTGGTCTGATCCACGATATCCTGCGTCGACTAGATGATCTCAATATAAATCCGAACCAGTTGAAAAGAGAGGATCTCTCGGGGCTGGACGAGTTTCACGTCCGAGGATCGGCGGTCTCGCTCGAGCTAGCTGAGTCTGTCAACCTGCACCAGCTCAGCGTTTTGGATGTGGGGTGCGGGCTTGGAGGACCTTGCCGTATGCTGGCAGACAAGTACGACTGTGATACGCAAGGTATCGACTTGAACGAGGACTATGTGAAAGCTGCCCAACAGCTTTCTGAATGGGTCGGTCTTGGTCGCAAAACGAAGTTTATGGTGGCAAGTGCTACGTCTTTGCCTTTTCCTGATCACTCATTCGATATGGTTTGGACCCAGCATGTGCAGATGAATATTCCGGACAAGGAGCTGCTCTATGCCGAGATAAGTCGCGTCTTGAAGCCGGGCGGTCGCTTTCTTTATTATGACATATTCAAAGCCAAAGAAGGCTCAATCACCTACCCCATGCCATGGGCGGAGAGTCAAGAGCTGAGCTTTCTCATTCGGCCAGACGAGATGCAAAGGCACCTTGTGGACAATGGTATGGAGCAAGTCTACGCCAAGGATCAAACCGAGGCTGGGGTCCAGTTTTTTGAGGGTCTTTTTTCGAAAATCAAAGCGTCTGGCCCACCTAAACTGGGGTTGAATGTACTGATGGGCGACTCCACGCAAACCAAACTGACCTGTCTCATGCAACACCTAGAGCAGCGGCTGCTACGACTGGAGAGCGGTGTCTACCTGAAAAGATAGGGCTCGCCGCCCCAAGACCTCTGGTTTGTTGTAGGAATTTCATAATTTGATCTGCGAAATAATCTACTATGACCTACCGAAACCTAAGCCCTCTCTTTTGTCTCTTGATCTTCTTCTCATGTCAAGCCCCGCAGGAGATACCTAAAACAACTGAGGATACCAAGACGGCTTCCTCTTCCAATGGTATGGTGGCCGCTGCGCAGCCGCTGGCGACTCGGGCCGGCAGCGCCATCCTTGATGCTGGTGGCAATGCGGCAGATGCGGCTGTGGCCACGGCCTTTGCACTGGCGGTCGTCGAGCCTACGATGAACGGAATTGGAGGACGTAACCAGATTTTGGTGCGCAAGATGGACGGCACTTTCGTCGGGTACAATGGCATGACCGAGATCCCCGCGAGTTTCGTACCGAGCGAGGATCCGCCAAATGCCGGACACGGTACGGTAGCTATTCCCGGGGTCGTAGCCGCACTGATTCGATTGCACAAAGAGCACGGTACCATGCCTTTGAAAGAACTCATGGCACCAGCCGTTCGATTGGCAGCTGAGGGATTCGAGGTTTTGAAGGGCGAAGCTGCAAGGCACAATTATGCGCTTGACGCAATCCGCAAGGATGCTGGCTTTCGAGGACAGATGTTGAAAAGTGATTCCATACCCTACGAAGCAGGAGAGGTGTTGAAGCAGCCTGACCTTGCCAAGACCCTGCAGCGCATTGCGGATACTGGGGGCGATGACTTTTACAAAGGGGAGACAGCAGGGAGAATCGAGCAGGACATGGCCGAAAATGGCGGTTTTGTCACCAAGGCAGATTTGGCGCAGTATCAGGCACTGGACGCTCGCTACGTAACCACTAACTATCGGGACTATGAGATTCACTCGATCCCCGCACCCGCGGGAGGTGGTTTGGTGGTCAAGGCGCTGAACATTATGGAGCAATTTGATCTCTCTGAGATGTCGGATGCTGAGTGGGCCGCTGTTGTCAA
>JBCCXG010000465.1:0-5388 GCA_039191945.1 Bacteroidota bacterium | reverse complement strand
TGAGACCGCAACCGCCCCGACCGAGCTTGTTTCGAAGTAGCCATCAGAAATGTTGGTCCAACGCTGCCCAGCATCCTCGGTCTTCCACACACCGCCCCCAGTCGTACCAAAATAGTAGGTGAGCGGATCTCCAATCACCCCGCTGGCGCAAACCGACCGCCCTCCTCGGAAAGGGCCAATGTTGCGATACTTAAGTGGTTTTAAGGTATCGTTGATGGACTGCGCAGTGAGTAGTAGAGGCAAAAGCGCAGTGACGAGAGCAATGGTTAAGTTTTTCATGGCTAAGAGATCATCCTAAGATGGCAAGATAACCACGGGCAGGTGAGCGGAAAAATCAAAATCTCCGAAGGGTAGGATCCGATGACCAGGCGAAGGCCCATTCTGAGGATGATAAGCCCGCTGCGCTAACCAAAGGGTGCTATGATTATCGATTATATGATCTGTGCTTCACCAAACAATCTAAAGGGGCTAGTCTCCTGCTCTTGGCGCTCACCCTACGGTGCTTCCAAAAAAGCTCAATTCACCTATTTGGTAACAGCCGGTGCAGATTGGATCCACTGAGTGCTTAGCACGAGGTCAGGATACTGACCTGGATGGTAAGGTAACTTTCACGCCCCCAAACCAAAGGAAAACTGCAAACCCAGATGTACTTCGAAGTTTGAAGCCGCTTCGCATGGTCTCAGGAGTAATTAAGAAAACCGTGCTCCAACCACTGGGATGTCCTTTCGCTGGAACCACAAAATCAACGCGGAAGTAGTAGAGA
The DNA here is from genome assembly GCA_039191945.1 of Bacteroidota bacterium. Taxonomy (GTDB): domain Bacteria; phylum Bacteroidota; class Bacteroidia; order Cytophagales; family Cyclobacteriaceae; genus JAWPMT01. The sequence goes on along the minus strand of JBCCXG010000465.1, from coordinate 4,625 downwards.
CAAAGACGGCCATAGCAAAAAGTGCTCCTCCGTCGCCCTGCACCTCGATACCCAACAGCGTCAAATGCATGAAAACCGCTCCAGCCGTAGCCCCAAAGGCTAGTGCGGCGCCGGCCCAGATCGTCCTGGGGATCAGGATCAAAACACCCGCGATCAATTCAACGATTCCAACCGCAATCCGACCTACAGGTTCCATACCCACCTTAGTAAAAATGTAAACGCTCTCTGGTAAGCCTTGGAACTTGAACCAAAGGGATTGAAGTAAGATGATAGAAATGACTGCGCGTAGTATAAAGGATAAGTACTTATTCATAATACAAAGATCATTAAAGCGAACTAGTTGGCATACGACCGGAAACAAGGTGCGGGTTTCTCCAAGGAGAAGTAATTCTCACCAACACAAACATTTTGACCGGAAGGTGACAAATCTCAAAGGCAGCCAGCGGCCAGAACGTTCATTTTTCACGAATCCCAAGCGGGGTTTGGTGGAGTTTTTTCAGAAATATGAAATTTTGCAACAGCCAACAAAAAGTACCGTTAGCTATAGCGAAAGCTCCTACGAGGTACTGAGAGGTCGAATGATTTTGTCTGGCCGTTCAGGCTTCGTAATTTCCTACGAAATTGCATGGAGCAACGGCTTTAACAAGTATTGAAATGATATTAAAAGCAAGACTTCCCCTCGTACTGATTATCCTCGTATACGCTTGCACTTTTCCCAAATTCAAAAATCCCAATGAAGCAAGTGTCGCGTTTCCGGAGTACTCTGTAGTATTCAATGAAATCGACAACTTCGCCACCCTCACGATCAATGGCGAACAGATATTTAGAAACGAGACCATTATCAGGGCGGCTGATAAGCCTATCGTTGTAGACATTAAAGAAAGCCTACAGGTCGGCGACAATACCATACAGATAACACTTTTCGACGATCCTGCGAGTCAGTGCCTCAGTAACGAATGGCACATCAACTTTGACATTTATAGCAAAGGTGAGCTGTTCGAATACTGGCAGCAGCGCAATGAACCCGGAGATCAATGCGAAGAGGGGATCAAAGTGGACAAAACCTTCACCCTGGCACTCGCAAATCTGTAGTGTACCAAAGTCTTGTCCCAGGTAAGTCACCGGGGCGATCATCTTGTACTTAAATGGCTCCAAGCCTGCTGCAAAACCCTATGGCTAGTGCCTATGACGACCCTTTCACCCTGACTATGTGAAATGACATGAATCCCACGCAAGGAACCCGATTCCGATCCTTCATTCAACGCAAAAGCGAGACTTTTCAGCAGAAGTAGCTTCTCCGACCCGGCTATCTTTGTCCAGCCCATGCAAGAGAGAATTCGCATCGCATTTTTCGCAGATGTACTGCAGCGCCACTTCGATGGTGTGAGCAATACCATACATCAGCTGGCTGATCACATGCCCGATCACATCGAGCCGATATTTTTTGTTGCCCTGCCACCTAGGGACCAAGACAACTTCCAATTCCCGGTATACCAATTGCCCTATTTCAGTCTTCCCTTCTACAAAGAATATCGGGTAGGCTTACCTCAAAGAATGCCTGATCTTCCAAAGATCCTTGCAGCGTTCAACCCACATTTGGTTCACTTTACCTCTCCTAGCTTGATGGGTCGATATGCCATCCAGTACGCCGGTAAGCACCAACTACCGCTGACTTGCATTTATCACACGCACTTTCAGTCCTATATGGAATACTACTTCGGGATCTTCCCTCCCTTGGAGTGGAGTATGTCCAAGCTAGCTTGGCGACTGTCCCGGTGGTTTTACACCCAACCCGATCGCACCTTTGTGCCGAGTGAGCCTATGAAGCGCTACCTCCTGGCATTAGGCCTGAATGAGGGGCAAATTGCCTATTTCAAAAGAGGCATCAATACGGCCCAATTTGGGCCACAATTTCGGGATGATGGCATCCGCAAAAAGTGGGGTCTGGACAATCACAAAATTGTGCTATTTGTAAGTCGCCTGGTCGAAGAAAAAGAAATGAAAACGCTGAAGCGCCTCTATGACTTGCTCGACACGGAACGCGACGATGTCCGCTTGATGGTCACTGGGGACGGCCCCGCCAGGCCCGGACTCGAAAAGCACATGAAAAATGCGGTCTTCACCGGTAAGCAGACGAAAGCTGAGCTGGCAGCCATCTATGCCACAAGTGACGTATTTGTGTTTCCCTCTATCACCGAAACATTCGGCAATGTCGTATTGGAAGCGCTAGCAAGTGGACTACCTGCCGTAGTAGCCGCCGCCGGTGGCCCCCAGGGTATCGTCGAATCAGCCCAGGGTGGCTATGCCGTTGAGCCTAAAAACGCGAGGGCCTTTGCGGACAAAGTCCATAGCATCCTGGACGACCCCGATCTGCGCCAACAATTGAGCAGCCACGGCATTGCCTACGCGAAGAAACAAGATTGGAACAGTATCTGTCGCGAATACTTCGACGAAGTGACGGCTCTTGCCACCAAGCGAAGTAGCCAAGATAAGAGCGAGTCACCGTCTCAGTGACGACTTACCCATCCGACCGAGGAGTAAGTCAATAATTTTTCTCGAAAAGATGGAAACCTCTGCCATCTCCAGGTGTCTCTCTGATGAATATTCAACTTAACGGTGTAATTATTTAAACAATTTAGCATCTAAAAGTGATATTTATTCGTTGAATAGTAATATTTCCAGCACCTCAACACAGCTATGCGGACCTTACTCCTACTCATGTGCTCCATCGCTTGGTGGATCTCCCAGGCACAGTGCCCCCCAGGCGATTTGGGAAAAGGGCAATTCCTGCCGACGCCCTCGGGGTGTGCTACATACGGCTTGGATATCATCTACCAGCCTATTTACAACAACCTGGATGACAATGCCCAGATCGTAATCGACTGGGGAGATGGCACACCCAATACTGTCATCGATATAGGAACCACCGGGAGCCAGGCCGGCATCTTCTACAACACGCCATCTCCACATACCTACACCGAAGACAATACCTCTGCAGGCTGCGTCTACACCATCACTTCCTATGTGATTAGTGGATGCTACACGCAGGAAGAGACCACCGTAGAGGAAGACATTGTCATTTGGAACACTGACAACTATGGTGATGGCAACTCTGACCTGGCCACCGCCCCCGCGATGTACGAAGTTTGTGCGGGCTCAGCCGCCCTGGTCAATTTCGAAGATGTAAGCCCCTGGAACTGCACTGACCTGATGGTAACGACATCCGTCAATGATCAACCCCGCTGGACGCAGTGGATCTACGGCTACTTCGACAACATTACCGGAACGGTGACCATCAATGGTAATAATGAAGCCCCGTATCCATTTCCAGGGCCTATCAATGATCATACTGGAGGACAGGTCTTGAACCCCAGAGCCCCTGGCAACGAGAGTCTTGAAATCTTTGTACCTGCCACAGCACAGGTCGGAGAAGAGTTTCACGTACGACTCAATAACTGGAACCAGTGCAATCCATATGAAGATGGAACTGGTAACCCAACAGGAAATGACCCGGTTTTTCGCGATGCGGTCATACGAGTTGTCGCGCCGCCGTCGCCCGACTTTCAAACGAGGCTTAACGATGCCGCCGGACCTCTTCAAAACACGTTTTGTCTCAACGAATCCATCTACTTTGAAAACCTCACGGGAGGAGCCAACAATTACCAATGGACATTTTTTGACGACAACCTTGGTCTTCAGCCAATCAGTACCTCGAGCCAAGAGAACCCGACCTTTGCATTTGCCACCCCTGGGATCAAGCTCATACGGTTGACGGCTAGCAACGCGAATGTAGCAGGCTGCGATTTCTCGATCGAACGCACCCTACAAATCTCTCCTGATGCCATTGCCCAGATCGCATTCTACGATTCAGCTTTTCTATCCCCGGTCGATCCCGCATTTTGTCAAGATGGCTCTTCAACGTTTTACGTCGGGCTGCGGGACGCCACGATCAACATAGAACCTGAGACCGTCTGGCGCTGGGAGTTTTTCGACGAGAGCAACACCCTTCTGCAAAGTCTTCCTGCAGGCGCCAACACCTACTCGCCAGTGCAATTTCCAGATACGGTATTATCCTTTACAACTCTCGGGTATACGATCGTAAGACTCATCGCAAGAAACAACCTCACACTGTGCGAGAGTGTTGATCAGGACACCATATTTGTGAATCCCACACCAGAACCAAGCTTTTCAGCGAACACCGTCTGCGCGGGGAATGGAACACGCTTCGATCAAATCTTAGTGGGTGCAGGACCCTGGATTGATGGAGACAGTGTCGCTCTCTTTTCCTGGGATTTTGATTTTCAAGGGACCTTCACCCCAGATACAAATACGATGACCGACGATCCCATTGAATGGTTTTTAGGTCATACCATGGATGACCCTACAACCTCTGTAGCTGGAGACTACCAGGTGGCGCTGAGGCTCACCAGCTCCGTCGGTGGTTGTAGCGCCACATTTGTCGAAAACGTGCAGGTACTGCCCCTCCCCGATGCCGAACTTGTCTTGAGCAGTACGGTCAGCTGCATCGGAGAGCCGATCACTATTTCAAACCCGTCATTTGAAGCAGACTCCAGTGCGAACTACTGGGTGACCATTTTGCATGCCCCCTCTGGTGATGAGCAGGC
>JBCCXG010000464.1:0-5393 GCA_039191945.1 Bacteroidota bacterium | reverse complement strand
GGCAAAACCGGCCTATCGGAGGACTATTGGATGACAGATATCACCATCAGCCACCGGTCTTGGTCTTATATTCAGGGGCATACCTACAAAACGCCGGACCTGGTGATCCGCAACATGATCGATGTGTGGAGCAAAAGAGGAGTGGTGCTTCTGAATATCTCGCCAACCGCTGACGGGGAGATTCCAGCGTCCCAGCGCAGTGTGCTACTTGGCATCGGTGCCTGGATCGATCAACATGAAGAGGCGATCTATGGGACGAGGGCCCACCATATCCATGGGTATGGAGACGCGGCCTTTGAGAAGGGGCACTTTGGGGGACAGTCCGCAACGATCGACTATAGTCAGAGTGACATACGATTTACCAAAGCGAAAGACGGGAACTCGCTTTATGTCTTCAGCTTGGGAATGCCAGCACCCAACGCTAAGCTCGCCATCAAAGAGATAAAAGGTCCCGAAAACAGTTTGAATGTGGCTGGCGTGTCGGTGCTTGGCTCCGGCACCCCGGTGTCATGGTCCTTTGAAAATGAACTGCTTACCATCAATACACCAGAGGCTGCGTTGATGGACTCCATCTCCACTGTATTTAAAGTTGAATTGAACTAGGCGCCAAGCGGGTGAGGAAGTCAGCCTTCGCGACTCATTTTGTTTACTGGTAGGAACTATCTCTCTGCTTGAATTGATTGAAGTACTTCTTGTGCCGTTATCGCCCCGCCTAAGGTCAGACACTAAATCGCGGCGCTCGGTGGGTCTGGAGCGCCAGCAGAACGGCCGCTAAAATATCGTTTCACGAAGCCTGACTGTAGGAAGTACCAAGATAGGAGCAGATACAACATGATCTCGTTGATGTAGCTTCGGTACCGCCACTCCGCCGTCATGAAGTCGAAAGTCTCAACGGTACAGAGCGTACCCAACATCGCGTAGGAGACGATCATCGCATAAGGGGTGTACCGCCACCGGGTAATGAAGCCCAGTAAGTATATTAGGCCTGAGGCAGTAATGGTCAGCCAGTGCATGAACTGGGTTCCGCTTGGGAAGTTGGGATTTTGCAAAGGAATGAGCGCAAAACCAGTCAGGTATTCCAGGAAACCGAGTACACCCCAAAGGGTCATTCCGATATTCACCAACAGCAACAGGTAGGCAAGGACGCTCGAGGCTTTTGTCATCCATTTATTCATATCGATAGCTCAAAACTCGTAAGTAAAACCTGTCATTTCTTCTGAAATCGCCCAGAGCCGCTTGCCAATGTCTTCTCGCTTGGCGTAGGGGGAGCGTCTCGCATAGCCCAATTTGCCACTCAACTCCTGGAAGCCGGTTGGTCCGTAGTAGTCCCCGCCCTGCGCCCTCGGACTTAGAGCTGCAAACAAGGAAGGTCGGGCGGCTGCGGCATTGGTATGCGTAATGAGAGGGGCCAGGGCTTTCAGCGTATAGTACTGGGCTTTGGGCATCTCCTCGAACAAACCCGAATCTGAGCCCCCTGGATGCACGCTCAGTGATGTAAGAGACCGACCGGCCGACTCGAGTCTTCGGTCCAGCTCGTCACCAAACATCAGGCATGCCAGCTTGGACTGACCATACGCCGCCAAGGCGTCGCGCCGCTGCTCGCAGTTGAGATCTTCGAAGTAGATCTGCGCACGCTTGTGGGCTACGCTGCTCATAGAGACGATTCGCGATGCGGATTGGTCGGGTATTTTTTCCAATAACAATCCGGTCAGCAGGAAATGGCCCAGGTGGTTCGTTGCTAGCTGCAGCTCAATGTCATCCGCGTTTGTGGCCGCAGCATAAAGCAAGATCCCCGCATTGTTGATCAAGATATCCAAGTGCTGGTACTTTGATTTGACCTCGTTGGCGGCTTGCCGTACATTGTCAAAATCGCTCAAATCCAGTTTCAGTAGCTCAAGTTGGGCATTTGGCAACTTTTCCAAGATCGAAGTCTTGGCCTTTTCGGCCTTGTCAAGATTTCGACAAGCCATCACAACTTTTAGCCCAGCCTTCGCTAAGCCCATGGTGGTTTCGAACCCAATGCCATGGTTGGCGCCAGTCACCAGCGCTATTCGGCCTTCCTGTGGTGGCATATCCCGTAGACCGAAATCCTTTAAACTACTCTGTTTTAGCATGTCTCATTTTGGCATGGGTTTTTCCGAAAGAGCAAACATGTTACTTCTTCCAAACAGAATAAGTACCCTCTGTCGTCTTCAGGAAATACAAACCTGGCGGCAAGTCTCCTACATTTATTTTGGATTGGGTAGGGGATGTGTGGTAGATGCTGACCAGATTCGTCACATCCTGTCCCATCACATTCAGCAAAGTCAATTGATGAGCTGCATTTTCCCCAGAAAGCGTTAGTGTTTCCATCACAGGGTTGGGATAGACCTTCAGAGCTGTATTTAGATCTACCCTACTCACCCATTGAACTGGGGAATAGCTAAAGGATCCATCAAAGTCTGTTTGCTTCAGCCGATAGTAGAATAGGCCCAGTGATTGCTCCAATAGGACGCTGTATGCAGAGGTTTGATGGGCTGTGCCAGCGCCTGGCACGCTCTTTAGCACCTGCCAATCCTCTCCATTCATGGATCCTTCTATCGAAAAGAAGTCGTTGTTCACCTCCGAAGCCGTGGCCCAGGAAAGTTTCACCAGCCCTTTCTCCTCGTCTACTAGACTGGACTCGAAGTACAATAATTGGACAGGCAGGATGCTGGCGAATCGGAAGATGGCGACCGAGTTATCCACTCCTCCCAGCGCATAAACTTCTCGGCCGTCGGGGCCGACGGCCAGGTTGCGCGCGCCCCCCAACCCGTCAACGCCGTCCATGCCATCGATAAAGTCTTCGACCAAAGTCAATGAGCCGTTGGATGGATCCCGGGAAAACACGACCAAGGCGTTGTCCGAACTGGAAACCACAAAAATGAACTCGCCCCCAGCATCGCCGCTTGCATTTCGGGCAGCATTCAAGTTCGAGATGGTTCCACCCAGCTGCGAGTCGTCTTTGTGTACCTCGACAAAAGTTAAAAGGCCTGTCCCAGTGTTTCTATCAAAAACGGCAATGGCGTCATCAGTTGCGGACGCCACGTATACATTTTCGTCATCGGGACTGATGTATAATCCATAGGCATTATTAAGTCCATCGATCCCCATATCGGTATCTAAAATGGTTTGCAAGAAAGTCAAAGCACCTGTGCTGCTATTGCGCGAAAAGGCACTGACAGCATCATCGATTGAGCCGACGGTGTACAAAAAGCTGCCATCGCTGGAAAGCGCAACGTCCCGCACGCCATTGAGCCCGTTGACTCCACTAACATCATCCTCCACCACTTCGATAAAAGTCAAAGCGCCCGTCATCAGGTTTCTTTCGAAGACAGCGATCATATCATCACTCACACCCGCGACGTACACATGCTCATTGTCAGGGCTGACAGCGACGGAATAGGCATTATTCAATCCGTCCACGCCACCTAGTCCGTCCACCTGGCTCTCCACAAAAGTCAGTTCGCCGGTGACCACATCGCGGCTGAAGACCACGACGGCGTCATCGAATTCACAAGCAACATAGACATGATTTCCGTCGGGACTGATGGCCAGACGCTTCGCACCTCCCAGTCGAGCGATCGTACCGCCAGTTTGCGTATTATCTTTCAGCACTTGTAAAAAGGTGAGCTCGCCAGTGGCTGTACTTCGTGAAAAAGCAGCCACGGCGTCGTCCGTGGAACTGGCGATGTACACATGGCGATTGTCGGGGCTTACGGCAATCCCCTGTGGCTCATTAAGACCGTCGACACCACCGACACCATCCTGGAGGAAGTCGGTGTAAACCAATACTTGCCCAGTCACGAAGTGATTGACCGTCAGCACTGCCAGGCAGACAAAAACCAATCTCAAAGTGGACAAGCTGTTCTTTCTTGTTGTAGCTGTTCGCATTGGCCTTTTCCATTAGGCAGGACAAAGATAAGCCAATCTGAAACGGCTACTGGATTCACCGGAGGGTATTAATCCCGTTTTTGAGTTTATTGATCTCCTTGATATTCAGGAGAAAGCAAACCAGGCTATTCGTACCTCAGGCTCTTTACGGGATTGTCGGTGGCGACTTTGAAGGTACGAAGGCTGACCGCAACGAACGCCATCAGTAGCGAAATCAACGCTGTCATGATAAAGGGACGGGGCCCAATGTCAATGCGGTAGGCGTAGTTACCTAGCCACTGCTGCGTGAAGTGAAAGGCGATAGGGAAGCCGATGATCAAACTGCCCCCGACCAGAACGATGAATTCTTTCGAAAGTAGGATGAGAATATGGCGGATGGAGGCGCCTAACGCTTTGCGGATACCTACTTCCCGCGTACGCTGCGTGACGGTGAACGATGCTAAGCCAAACAGACCCAGGCATGCGATGAGAATAGCAATGAGGGACAAAAGGGTCACCAACTCCGACCTTTGTTGCTCAGCAGCGTAGAGCTCGTTGAAGCGCTCGTCGAGAAAGTAGTACTGTGCCGGTTCCTCTGGGAAGAAGACGTTCCACTCTTCTTCAATCCATTGAAGGGTCTTAGGTAAGTTCTCACCTTGCATTTTTAAAGACAAAGACCTAAGCGGACCTTCCGCGAGAAGATAGATCAAAGGCGTGATGGCGCTATGCAGCGTTTCGAAGTGCACATCTTCCGTGACCCCTATGACCCGTCCGGAAAGGCCGTTGTAATCCATCTGTTTGCCAATGGCCTCCTCGTTGGAAGCCCAACCCATCAACTTTACTGCAGCCTCATTCATGATGAAGGTGGCGCTGTCGGAGCTCAATAGTCGATCGAAATTGCGCCCTGCTAGCAATTCGATTCCATAATTGGGCAAGAAATCCTCGTCAATATGGACGTTCTTCACAAAGGCTTCGGGTTTGACCATTTCATTGCCAACCTCTGCCTGGACGGAAGTCATCGCAGTCAATTGGGTAGACGGTATGTGACTCGACATACCGTAGCTGATGATGGAGGAATGATTGAGCAGCGACTCTTTGAAAGCTTCCTCTTTGGTCTCCGAATCTCCCGTGATGTAGAAGATCAGCATATGGTTCTTGTCGTATCCCAAATTCTTGCCTTTGATGTATTCGAGTTGTTGAAAGACCAGCGCGGTGGAGAGGATAAGAATTGATGAAATAGCAAACTGTACGATCACCAGCACCCGGCGGAATCGGGATCCTTTAGATCCGGTTGAGAGCGATGATTTCAAAGCCGACAGCGGCTGAAAGTTAGAAATGAAAAAGGCCGGATAGCCGCCGGCCAACAGACCGATGACGGTGCCAACGGCGCTGACCGCTCCCAGGGCTTGCAGTACTTCGATCCACCCAAACGTGTAGGACGAACCGGTCAGTCCCCGTAGGTAGGGCAGCGCCAGGAAGGCCAGGACAAATGCTGCGAGGAG
>JBCCXG010000463.1:0-5397 GCA_039191945.1 Bacteroidota bacterium | reverse complement strand
TAACCGGCAAGAGGTGGAGTCCATAAGTAGTTACTTCCGTGGGAATAGCTTTTCTGGTGAAGAAGCGACTGAGGAGAACTTCAAGGCGAATAGTGAGGGGGGCGATATTCTTCACCTCGCTATGCACGCCATCGTCGACGATAGCGATCCCATGATGTCACGTATGTTGTTCTACAATGATCACGATAGTTTGGAAGATGGTCTTCTACATGCCTTCGAAATCTATAACATGCGGATTCCTGCTCGTGTCACGGTGCTGAGTGCTTGTGAAACTGGTTTTGGCGCCATGGCCAAAGGGGAAGGTGCGATGAGCTTGGCTCGGGCATTTGCCTATGCCGGTAGTCCTAGTGTAGTGATGAGCCACTGGCCAGTAGATGACAAATCTACCTCAGAACTGATGACCAACTTCTACCGGTATCTGTCTGAAGGACACACTAAAGGTTCCGCGTTACAAAAAGCCCGGCAAGACTTTTTGAGCAAGGCTGATGTGAGCAGGTCGCATCCCTTCTTTTGGGCCGGCTTTGTCGTTGTGGGTGACGACTCGCCCGTGACAAGAAGTCGTTGGCCCTGGTGGATCTTGTTGATAGGCGTTCTAATCACAGGAGGTTGGTTACTACGCCATCGGCGTTCCGTGAGACAATGAATTTTGCCTCCGTCACCTTATTTTCTTTGCCACCAACCGGATGTATTCTGCTTGAAGACACTTTTTGATTCTAAGTAACTAGCTTCTCTTCCTGCGATACCAGGCTCTACCCATGTGGAGGTCCTACTCACTTTCTTTGGGTCAATACTCAAGTGCCATGAATACCCCAACCCTACACCGGGTGAAGCCCGTTTTTTTTCTGATCTTCCTAATTCTATATCCGTTAGCTGCCGAGGCTCAGGATGAATTTTACCATGACCTCTACGATCAAATGCATGATAGCCCCATGCAGCAAAAGTTTCGGAAGATCGCGCCGATGCCCTTCGGTGTGGTATTCCTACCCTGGGCGGGAGCCACCGAGGAAGATCTTCGCCACCACTTTCGCATGATGAAGGAGCTAGGCTTCACCAATCTCAAGCAAACCATGAGTACCCCGGAGTGGCCTACCAAGGAGACGCTTCGTATTGCTTTGGAAGAGGGCATCATTCCCTTTTGGTATGGACAAGGAGGGTGGGAAGACATTACCCCAGACCTACTCCAACAAGTTGGACTACCAAAAAAGATGTCGATACAAGAGGCAAGGGTGCATCCGAAGATGATCGAATACCAGAATGGCGTCTTGAGCAAACACATTTCTACCTGGAGAGATCCCCTGCCTGGAGTGGAGGACTTTCAGCGATACGCGCATGTACCTGATCACCAGCTTAGACCCGCCGACATCCCGCTCTTCAAGGATTGGATCAAGGAGAAATACGGGAGTGTAGACGATTTGGCCAATGCCTGGAATCAGTACGAAGTGGGTATCCCCGGCGACCCTTACAAGACGTGGGAAGATTTCGATCAGGATCCACTCATCAAAATGGACCCAAAAGATGAAGATCGAGTGTTGCCTGACGCTGGTCGCGAGTACGGTCGCATCAAAGATATCCTCCGCTTCAAAGCTGATATGTACCTGGAGAACGTCAAGTTCTTCAAGCAAAATGTCTATCCGGAGCAACCGCAAAGAGCGGGCGGGGAAATGGGGCTGTTTTTGCCCTTTGCATCCCGTGGCACGGATATGGAGGGGATTGCTGAGACGATGACCGAAAGGGGTTCTTTTTACCCGTCGATCCATCTGGCGTGGCACTATGAGGAGGTCCAGTACGAAGTGGCAAGGTGCATCTACATGCAGTCCTCCATTGCCAACGATTGGTTCAAGGGAGGTTGGGCCGCTACCTGGGAGAGCACCGGCGGACCTCAGCAGCTATCTGGAGGCAAAGGCTGGAACATCTTCGCCAACTTCGAGACCGCCGGATTTACCACGGATGAGGGCAACATGACGCAGCTATTGCTCTCCTACTTGGCAGGAGGCTTCAAAGGCGTTGGTCTTTGGTCGTGGAACTATCGCAATGCCGGTTGGGAGTCCGGTGAGTACGCGCTCCTCAATCGTCAACTCGAGCCCAGCCCACGAGCGATCCGGGCGGGTCAGATTGCCAAAGCCGCAGACCGGTACCGGGACGAACTTTGGCAGGCTCACAAAGAACCTTACGTCGGCGTACTGGTCAATTGGGACAATGAAGCCATATGGGCCTCAGTGTCCGTGAGGGGCAGGACCCACTTCAAGCACTATCCTGTCAAGGCGCGCATTGGTATCAGCCGAGCATTGATCAATCAAAATGTGCCCTGGGAACATGTAACCCCCAAGGATCTGGCCAAAGGGCTCGGGAAGCGGTACAAGGTGATCTACATGCCAGCCCAGGCGGCTATCAACGATGAGCTCTGGCCTAGCCTGGACGAGTACGTCCGCAATGGCGGCAGGCTGGTCCTGGATGCACCCGGCGGCTGGTGGGATGGACAGGGTCGCGTGCTCAAAACGGGTCCAGGAACCCCATTCGAGAAGATTTTTGGTGCGTCGATCGCCGATTTCCAGTATTCTAACAATGGGCCACAAAACATTGGTGAATACCAAATGGATGGTTTCTATTTTCAAATCAAGCCCACTACCGCCAAAGTGGTGGAAACGATGAAGCGGGGACTGCCCGCAGTCACTGAAAATAAGTACGGGGAAGGTACCGCAGTGCTCCTGGCCACCGATGCGTCGTTTTCCATGAGGTCGCCGGGTAACGACTGGATGGAATCCTGGGCGGTGGAGCATGCGCTGGGAGGACTGGAATCCCCTTATGCCTGTGACGGTGCGATGGTCTACCGATTGGCAGCGCCTGATGCTGATCACTACTTCTTCATCAATGACAACGAAGCCCAATCTGTGAACCTGACTTTCCGAGACTATCAATACAGCAAAGTCGAAGATGGAATCACAGGGCAGTCACTTAACTTGGGTGGCTCCATACCACTCGAAGCCTACAGTGGCCGATGGCTCCGTTTTGAGAAATGAGCAGACTGAAATACGCCCTTCTTTGTGTGGCTGTGCTCGCTGGAGTACATACCGCCAGTGCGCAGGAGCCGTGGGATCCGGCTACCTATCCCGACGAGCGGGGCTTTCAGCAGCGGATGGCCCCCATGCTGGAGCGCATCGCCGCTGGGGGCTTCGGCATCCGGTCACTGGCCCATTCGAAGTGTCCCGATACTGGGCTGCCGGTCAAGACCTGGGCGATCAAGGGAGATACCATCATTTCGCCCTATACAGGGAGGAAATACGTACAGGGAGAAACGGGCTACTTCGGACCGAAGGCGCGCAATGAGGCAGGGGAGATCATCGCTTTTGGGGGAGATCCACTCAAGTACGATCTACCCCCAGCTACGGCGACATTGCTCTTGAACCCTGACGACGAAAAGGCTCGTACGTTCCTTTCGATCCCGGGCAACCTACGGCAGCAGTATCACTTCGCCTGCAAGAATTGTGCTCGGTTTTATCCGCTGTTGGCTGATACTATGGGTGAGGAGTGGAGAAGCGAATTCCCTCGATCGGTTGGCGATTACGCTGAGAAGCGGCGCCCTTCGGATGGGAGTAGCAGAGAGTGGTTGGACTTATCGAAGGCCCATAATCTGGTTGGGGAGCCGGGAGAGCTATTGGGAGGCAACACCTTCGATGGAGGTACGGAAAACCACAAAACCATGTGGCGCTCCTCGGCGCTTTTGTATAGTCAGTTGTTTCCGGAGGATGCACTTATTTCTGGATATCCTGCAGCGGAAGCAGCACGGCTGACGAAGCAGATGCTGGTCGATTATATGAAGCGCCTACTACAGGTGGGCAATGGCGAGTACGATTCCGAAGTCTACTATCCTCACAGTATTGAGGCTTTTCTCAATTTGTATGATTTTTCCCCTGATCCCGAAACGAAACGATTCGCGCAGCTTATTCTTGATTATTACTTTGCGACTTACGGCCTGAAGGTAGTAGACGGGGCGCAGGCCGGGGCGATGAAACGCGGTTATCTGCCTGATTCCGAACTTGACGAAATGGAAGCCATGCAATGGGCCTTCTTCAATCGTACTTCCCGCGACATGGCCAGCGCCAAGGTGACCATACAGCAGGCAACGACTACGTATCGGCCCAACCGCGTGATCTACAACATCACACGGAAGAACATTTCCCTTCCCTTTGAGGCTAAGATGAGCCGTCCCTTCTATCACATGGATTATCCCCACGCGTTTGCGGAGACGTTCTATCATTCAGCGCATTTTGCATTAGGGAACGTGCAGATGACGATCGTGGACAATCCGAATCAGCAGATGGTGTGGTCAGTCATAGCGGAAGGAGAGAATGGTCCGCTAGCATTCAGCGGTGGGCATCCGATGAGGGAAAGTACCTCTGGTCACAGTCCGTACACCCAAACCCTGCATTCGAAAGGGACGATCATCGTCTTGACTGCCCCGAGCCAGGTTGCGGGTTCGACGGCTGTGATTGGACCTCAAGGTGCGACACTACAGCGAGCTAATCTCTGGCACTTGCCCAAGGAGCACCAACCTCTGGAGTTTGAGCAAGCCAATCGTCAGAAGTATGCTTCTGCCCCACTACACCCAATCAGTGAGCCAGATGACACCAGTGCGGAATCCATTGCCGACTTTTGGCGGCAGAGCCAGGGATCTGCATCAACGTGGTTTTACTACCCCAAATCAATTCAACCTCAATGGATTGACGAGGTCTACTATTTTGACGCCCATCAGGTTTGGGTGGCGGTAAGGCCCCTGACACCTCATCACTTTAGGGTAGCCCCCTCGGAGGATGTGGTCGACGAACTCTCCTCCCGGAAGGCGAAACGGTTCTTTCAGGATTACCATCTTTTATCGGTGCTGGGAGAAGCCAGTGGCTATATCGTAGAAGTCGCCGAGAAGTCTGATTATGATTCGATGGCGAAATTCGTCCGGGCTTTAGAGACCAGAACCTTCACCGCAACGGGCGATCTACGCTCGATCGCCTACGAATCGATCCATGGCGATAAGATGGAAATGGTCTATGAACCTTCCGGATTGAGATGTCAGGCACGGATTAATGGGGAGGTACAGGACTGGAGCAATCATACGGAAGGTGCCGTCTACCAAAGCCCCTACATCAAAGTGAAAGACGGCGTATTCACTCTCGACGACGGACAGGAGGGTTACAAGGTGGATTTTACTGGCGACCGGCCGATATGGAGTTCATTGTATTAAGACCGGCCGATAAATTGGTATAAATTAGGAGGACGTCCAATCCATAAAATCGTGAGAACAAAATTACTACTATTGGCCCTTCCTTTTGCCCTGCTGCAGGGATGCCAGGAACCTGAGAAGACCAGCACATCACAGCCCCAGGTCCTTTGGTACGCACAACCGGC
>JBCCXG010000462.1:0-5401 GCA_039191945.1 Bacteroidota bacterium | reverse complement strand
GTAAGCTGACCGGGTGAGGTATACAAGTGCATGATTCCCGCCTGATTGAGTCGCTCAGCGATGAGTCTTTTCTCGTGCAACATTTGCAGCGCTATCGTCCGGTTGTAGATGCCCTGGACCGTGCTGGTGTTGGCTGCTGCCACCTTGTCCAATTCAGTATTCCTAAAGAAGACGACCAGTAGCAGATGCTTTCGGTTGATCATTCGCAAGTAGCCTAGTTGTCTTTCCAGGCTATGAATGGACTCGAAGTTGGTAAAGAGCAGCAAGAGACTTCTTTGCGGAATATTACCATGCGTGAAGGTGTAGAGTGAAGTGAAGTCGACTTCCTGAAACGATGTCTCTTCTCGATACAGGGCTTCGGTGATTTGATGGATCTGATTGGGACGATTCGCCGCTTTGATGAACGTATGTGGCTTATCCTCAAAAGTCACCAGGCCGGCGCGATCACTTTTGTTTAGCGCTATGTACGACAGGACCAGTGACGCATTGATGCTGTAGTCCAGCAGTGTCATGCCCGCAAAGGGCATTTTCATAGATCGACTTTTGTCGATGAGACAATAGACACCTTGAGACTTTTCGTCGATATAGTGGTTGACTTGCAGGTTTTGTCTTCTGGCGGTAGCCTTCCAATTGATGTGCCTTGGATCATCTCCCAGCACGTAGGCCCTGATGCTATCAAATTCTTGGCTGTTGCCGACTTTTTGGATCTGTTTTTCGCCAACTTCGACAAGCTGGTTCGAGATAGCGGCCAATTCATACTGATGGAGATGGGCAAAGGCGGGGTACACTTTGATTTCCTCGGGACTTCCACCCTTGATCCTCCGGACAAGTAGTCCGGGGAAGGGTAGCTTGACCATCATGTTGCTACAGCCGAAGGCATAGGCACCCCGGACCTTTGGGGTGATGGTATAGACGATTTCTCGGTATTCGGCTTCCTTCAGGGAAAGCGCAACCTTAAAATCTCTCACTTGAAGTTGGTCGGGTAGCTCTTCCAGGATCTCCAGGGATACACCCAATGGGTAGTGAGAAGTTATTGAGAGCTTCACATGATTGTCCAACCCATTGGACAATCGATCGTCGACTGACCGGATCACCTCAATTTGCCCTCTCCGAAACAATAGCAGCGCATCTGCGAAGAGCAAGGCCGCCCAGGCGAAAAAAAGCAGTTGTGAGATTCGGTAAACCAATGGGAGGTAGTAGCCCACTACAAAAAGAACGCACAAACCGGCCAGTGTCCAGTAGGCGCGAGAAGTGAGAAATACCTTCACGGATCAGTTGGGTACTTCGACCTGTTGGATGATCTGCTGGCTCACCTCGTCCAGCGTGACGCCTTGCAACTCTGCCTCTGGGGTACGAAGCACGCGATGCTCTACGACGGGGCTGAACAAGTATTGGATGTCTTCAGGCGTTGTGTAGTCACGACAGTTGAGGACAGCAAAAGCTTTGGAAGCATTCATCAGGTCGATAGAGGCCCGAGGTGAAGCACCGAGGTACAGACTTGGATGCTCACGCGTGGATTGGACCAGTTGTGCGATGTATTGGAGCAACTCAGGCTTGATGATAACGCCTTCAATGAAGGACTGCATGGCAGCCACCTCTTCCATGGTAAGAACGGGCGTGATGAATTCCAGGCTCTTGAAGCTCTTCCGATTGCCAACGACTTCAAGGATCAGGTACTCTTCTTGCAGCGATGGGTAATCCACACTGATTTTGAACAGGAAGCGATCGAGTTGCGCCTCCGGCAGTCGATAGGTGCCTTCTTGCTCTATGGGATTTTGGGTTGCAATCACCATGAACAGTTCGTCCAGTGGATAAACCGTGCCATCATTGGTGACTTGCCGCTCTTCCATCACCTCGAAAAGGGAGGCCTGAGTCTTCGCAGGCGCTCTATTGATTTCGTCAATCAGCACAAGGTTGCCAAATATGGGCCCCTTACGGTATTCGAAGGCCTGTTCTTTCAAGTTGAAAATAGAGGTACCCAAGATATCTGAGGGCATCAGATCTGGAGTGAATTGGATTCGTTTAAAATCGGACTTGACCAGTGCCGCCAACAGACGCGCGGACAGTGTTTTTGCTACGCCTGGAACACCTTCTATTAGCACGTGTCCCTGGGCAAACAAGGCCGTGAGGAGTAAATCAAGCATTTTTCCCTGGCCCACCAGGGCTTTACTTGCTTCGTTTCGAATGTTATGGATCTTTTCCGAAAAGGAGCTCAAGTCCACATTCTCCTGGCTCATAGTTAGCGTTTAATTTTATGGATATGTTTGCGGTGCATGCTACAGCTGCGCGGCGCACTGCGGCAAGTAAACAAATGGTATGCAGAAAAGGAAGATAATTCTGGTAATAGCCTACCTCTCAATGCTTGGATGCGACAATCCCTTTGAGCGTGAAGATCTGTATGGCCTCTGGGAGCTCAAGGAAGTCAATGTCGATGCCCTTGATCGTACTTTTCAACCCACCCTATTGATGATCAAGCCGAATTGGACGTATTCTGTCTCTATGGTGAGTGGGGACTTTAGCGGGATCTATCAGCTCAGTCGCAATCAGGTAAGGTTTGATGCCGCTGCTCACCCTTGGTTTACGACCAGTTGGCACATTGAGTACTTCCCTGATCACATCAAGCTTCGTGGCACGGAGTATGGCTACCGTGGGACGATGCTGCGATTGGAAAAGCTTGAAAAGGTACCAGATTATCATTCTTTCGAAGAGAAAGTACTCGGCGCATGGGAACTGTACAAGGTACGGACCAAGGATTCAACTAGTCTGCTGTCCAATACTACTTTTTCTATTGGTGAAGAGGGTGCTTACTCTATTGTCCAAGGCGACGTCGTTCTAGACCGTGGGGCAGCCATTGTCAACACAAGGCACCACAAGATCGTGTTCGTGAGAGACAGCTTGCAATGGGACGTCTGGTTTTATGGCCGGGAGATGAGACTCGAAAATGAAAAGATAGGAACCCAGTACAGCCTGCGCAAGTTCGAAACTACCGAATAAAAGCGGACAGTTGCTCATTGAGCGTGATCAGCTGCTTGTCACTGATTTGCCGCGTGGCGTCGAGCTGTTGAATGCTCTGGAACGTTTGGATGACTTCTGTCTTGGAGAGACCGGACTTGTGGGACAACCAGTCGTAGTACTTCTCACTGAAAGTGGGTGTTTTGTGGTATTTCCTGTAGAGTTCTTCCTGAAAGTACCTTGCCAACTTCTCCGCCATTTT
Source organism: Bacteroidota bacterium (assembly GCA_039191945.1). Classification (GTDB taxonomy): domain Bacteria; phylum Bacteroidota; class Bacteroidia; order Cytophagales; family Cyclobacteriaceae; genus JAWPMT01. The sequence continues at coordinate 2,187 of JBCCXG010000462.1, read as the reverse complement.
GTGATTGTTGCGTTCCCGGTAAAACAGCGCCCCCACCGTCTTGACGAATTGTACTGTGCTATTGATTGGGGGTTGGACGACGCGCACTGCCCGTTGTCGCCTCTGAGCGTCAAATACCAACAGACAGGTGATGGTCAGCAGTCCCAGGTAAAGGGCCCACGTCAGGGATGCTTCCGTCAGCACGTAGCGAAAGGGTGATGAGGACTGGATTTTCCCGGTTTGGTAGTAGTGTGTGAAGTGTAAATCGTCATTGGACAATTGAGTCAGCGCATGCTCCGCCAACCGATGATCCTGTAGCAATGCAAAATTGCTGAAGGCCAGTGGGGTAGAGGACAGGATCAATCGACCTTTTCCAAAGTCCCTGGCAATAAGCACGGGTTCTGTGGTTTCTGCCAACACATCCCATTGCGTGGTGTCTGGTAGCTCAAAATAGGTTTGTACCAGTACATCGCTCAGCTGGCAGAGACCTCCTTCAAATTGAATCTCGGTGGTGTCTGTGGCGTTGGGTAGGCGAAAAAGTCCCGGGCTATTGGTGGCAAAGGACAGGGTATCTGTTGTCTCTTCGGAAAAGCGCTCCCCGGCAACCAGTACCTCAGCACCTTCGCTAACTCGCTCAAGTATCGCTTGCAGGTCAGCATCAAAGAGGGCAGGTTGCATCGCGAGCACAAGTACGCTTCCGGTAGAGTCTTGAAGCTCGTAAAGGGTGAGGTCGCTGATTTGTACCGTCCGATCAAATAGGTCCGAAATCCGGTCAAAAAGCACAAAACCACCGTACGGAGCTTTGTCGACCGGGTGAAAAGTGGGTTGCCATTTCAGCGGTTTTGGCGCGTAATAATTGAGTACGACGTAAATGACGAACATGCCACCAAGAAAGGCATAGAGCTTCCATTCTTTACGCATGCACCAGGGATTCAGAGATCTCCAAAAAGCCGCTCAACTCCTCCGATGTCGGTTCATGTCCACCAAACCAGCTAGACTCAAAAAAGCGGGAAAGTGAAAGATAATCGTGGCGTTTTTCGTTGATGATTTCTGTGGCATAATCATGGGAAGTTTTCCATTTCTTCCATTCAATCACGCCGCGATCGTTCATCTTTTGGATCGTCCAGAGAAAAAGGTATCGTGCAGCAAGTTTGAGTTCCCCCGAAGATTGCGCTTCGGTCAGCAGTTGCTGGTAGTCAGCGTTTTCCTCTTGTTGGATGGACACGGGGGTGATTTGCCGATTCGCATAATCGCGAATCAGGACATGACCGTACCTCATGCGGAGGATAAGGATGACCGCACCTATCGCAATGGTGGCCAGCAGCAAGTACCAAAACCCCTTGCCCAATACCTGCCCGCCTGGGGTAGACATCAGGGAAACAAACCTTTCGGTGAGCCAAAAGAGGAACCGGGAGATCCAGGAAGTACCCTCTTGAGCTTTGGCACCATATTGAAAATCTGCATCTTCGCTGTACTCCGCCAGGGCCTGTTCGTCAAATACCCTAGACGCATTGTCCGAGTGAGGTCTCTGGCTGCCGAGTAGGACACCTGCAACCCAAACGACGATCAGTGCTTGTCTAATCAACGGATTCGAAATCCTTAATTTCAGACCTTAGTCCCGTGGCTTCTGTCCTTTCCTTCAGATTAAAATACTGAAAACTAATGGCAATGATTGGGATCAGCCGCACGAGATAGAAGCCCAGTGCCATCAGAGCAAAGAGGGTAATCGAGGTCCAACTCATGAAGGATCCACTGATTTCCTCAGGACTGATGGGCATGTCTTCATTCAAGGACAGCAGCCCAACAATGGCCAGAAAGTATGTTGGGATAACGAAGATAAAAGATACCAGCCCTGCGACGATCGTGGCGATGACAATGAGACCCAGGGTGCTCCACCATTTACCCTTGATCAAAGTAAAGGGTCGGGCGATGGCCTCGCCGATATCACCCTTCTCGAAGACAAAAACAGGAATAGAGATCAAGAACACAATCGCCAGGTAGATGCCTGGCAGGAGAAAAAACAAAGAGGCAAAGTTGACCAGTAGCCCGATGATGACAAACAAGACCACTAGGCCCGGCAACTTAGGTAGCGCGTTTCTCACGGCAGTGCCAGCGTCCGGTTGCCCCTCCGAATCAGGGAGCATTTGCATGTAGGTATAAACAGATGCGACAATCAAAGCATTGGCTACACCCAGGACGACAAAGAGC
>JBCCXG010000461.1:0-5409 GCA_039191945.1 Bacteroidota bacterium | reverse complement strand
TATTGGTGGATGCCACCGCACCGGGCTACTTTGGCCCAGAAGGGTTCATCCAAGGAGGCACTTCGCCGGGTGCCAACTGGGATCCTTTGAGTGAGCGCATTGAGAATTTAGCACCCTTCAATCCATCAGAAATTGATGAGCTCTTCATTGAGTTGAGTGGCAACTAGAGAGACAACACAACACCGCTAAAAAAGGAGGGCCCGATTGACCGGGTCCTCCTTTGTTTTTTCCCCAAGGATCAAGCACCGTAGATCGCTGGCAACACCGAAGCTATGGTCGATGTGGCCAACGCTTCTACCTGGGGAACACCTAAGTAGCATGTCCGAAATAAAAAAATGTCCGCGCGGCAAAGCCGCGCGGATCACTAATCGCCTATAGCTAGCAGATCACTGCAAAAGGACTCATCGACTCACTGTGTTTCGCTTAATGCGTCCGATGTGAATACTAGCGCTTGGCGATATTCAAAACATTGAGAGCCATCATCATTTTGATGACATCGATATCGTATTTACCGGTATATCTAAAGATCTCGTGACTATTTGCAACATCTGTTAAGCAAATGCTGATTGAAGGGTGACCTTTCTGCATTGTGAGCTGAAATACATTGGTACTTCCGGCAATGTCCAGCTCATATTCCCGATACATCACCTCTCCCCAGGTCTTTACCTGTGCGATGGAAGGTGAAACCACTTTGAAGCCTAATTGCTTCAAGCTTTCCACCTCGTGAAAATTGAGAGGCCATTCTTTAGTCTTTTGCATAGGTTGGTTTAGTTTCTTTGGGTTATGTCGCTAGTCAGCAACGAACCACGTCCCTATACCCAGCACCGCGCGTGCATCAAAATACCAAGAAACTTCACTGATAGATACGCCAGACAGACCGATTCAAGTATTATTTTCTTCGCCAACAGCGAGATCTTGATTTTGGTCTATTGTACTACGAAAAGCAACGATGAAATAATAGGTCGTTTTGTCAGTAGTAAAGGTGCGTTCATTCAGTTCAGGTCAGTCATGGTTAAATTGATATACTCGCTTTCCCAAGTATTCCACTAATCTAATTCACTTCAAGATAATTTTACGTATCGATCATGAAGAAAAATATTATTTCGCAGACCCATAAATGGGTAGAAATGCTTCTGAATTACAAAAAAGCGTAGAATTCGCCTGACACAAGACATTGGACCTTGCCCGGTCTATCGTGATGCTGATGACGGCTGGAGACGAGCCCTATTCACAAGATAAATACCGCTTACAATCAAATCTTGAAAAAATGCAATTTCACACCTACCTAAAAGGTATCAGGCACTTTTCTTTTCCCTTCTTTTGAGTGCCGTAATCTTATTGATCGCATCGACATACGCCTTCACCGAGGCAATGATCACATCACGGTGCACACCAAAACCAATGTAGTGTTGATCCTTGTGCTTGAGTCGGATGTGGACTTTACCCTCATCTTCGCGGCTTCCCATCGACTGTACGAGGAACTCATCCATTTCAAAATTCTCACTCATGATTTGGTCCACGGCTCTGAAAGCCGCATCAACCGCCCCAGCACCCATCGCCGAGGCCTGGATTTCCTCGTTCTGCACCTTGAGATGTACTGTAGCTGAAGGCATGACAGCGTCTCCTGCCATGATCTGTACATTTTTCAGTTGCACACCCCCCTCAGGTAGTTTACCTTCTACGAGAATTACCAAATCATCATCGACGATATCCTTCTTCTGGTCCGCCATCTTCAAAAACTCCTCATAGATCTCCTCCACGCGGGCATTGTCAAGACTATAGCCGAGACGCTCAAGGTGGTACTTCAGTGCCGCCTTACCACTTCGGGCGGTGAGAATGATCGACGACTGAGGAATCCCGACATCCTCCGGATCTAGGATCTCGTAGTTCTCTCGGTGCTTGATGACGCCGTCCTGATGTATCCCACTTGAGTGGGCAAATGCGTTCCGACCTACAATGGCCTTATTCGGCTGTACGGGCATTCGCATCATCTTGCTCACGAGTAGACTCAGAGGATAGATATGCTGGCTTTTGATCTGAGTATACATGGGAATGTCCTTCCGGGTGTGGAGGATCATCGCAATCTCTTCCAGTGATGTATTACCAGCTCGCTCTCCGATGCCATTGATCGTGACCTCCACCTGGCGGGCACCATTCAGTACGCCACTCAGTGTGTTGGCCGTCGCCATGCCCAAGTCATTGTGGCAGTGACACGAGATAATGGCTTTGTCGATGTCCTTCACGTTGTCCTTCAGGAACTTGATCTTGGCTCCATACTCTTCGGGAGTACAGTAGCCTGTCGTATCGGGTATGTTGACCACGGTAGCTCCCGCAGCAATCACCGCCTCTACTACTCTAGCCAGGTATTCGTTCTCCGTCCTGCCCGCGTCCTCGCAATAGAATTCGATGTCTTCTACGTACTTCTTGGCGTACTTCGTGGCAGCAACGGCTCGTTCGAGGATGTCCTCCCTTGTGCTCCGAAATTTGTACTTGATGTGCTCCTCCGACGTACCGATGCCTGTATGGATGCGCTTCTTTTTGGCATACTTCAACGCATCAGCCGCGATCTCGATGTCCTTTTGCACTGATCGCGTCAGACCACAAATGATCGGTTCGGAGACTGCTTTTGAGATCTCCACAACCGAGTTAAAGTCCATTGGACTTGAGATCGGGAAGCCTGCCTCGATGATGTCCACACCCAAAGTCTCCAACTCTTTGGCAATCTCCACTTTCTCCGGAGTCGAGAGTTGGCAACCGGGGACTTGCTCCCCATCCCTCAGTGTGGTATCGAATATTTGTACTTGATCACTCATGGTTTCGATGCTTTTTTTGGTTTAAGTAGTAACTAAGGGTGATATCCTCGCCAGGACTGCCTCACCCATGGCATCCGTGGATAATATGTTTTCAGGCTTAGTGTTCTCATCTTTGATGTCGACCGTACGCAGACCATCCTTCAAGACCTGATCGACGGCATGGATGATCCCCTGTGACTCAGCCTTCATATCGAAAGAAATGTCCAGCAACAGCGCGGCCGATAAGATCGTCGCAAGGGGATTCGCTTTGTTCTGACCCGCGATGTCCGGAGCGGAGCCATGTATCGGCTCGTAGATCCCTACGCTGTCGCCGATCGAAGCAGAGGGCAGCATACCCAAGGATCCGGTGATTTGTGACGCCTCATCCGTCAGGATATCTCCAAACATGTTGCCCGTCACTACCACATCGAACTGCTTGGGATACCGGATCAGTTGCATGGCCGCATTGTCAATGAACATGTGCTCAAGCTGTACATCCGGATACTCCTTTGCGACCTCGTTGACCGTTTCCCTCCAAAGCCGCGATGACTCCAGGACATTGGCCTTGTCCACAGAATGGACCACCTTGCGCCGGTTTTGCGCAGACTTGAAGGCTTTCTCCGCGATTCGCCGCACTTCCATCTTGCTGTAGCGCATGGTATCGATGGCCACATCACCACTCCGCTCCCGGGGCTGCCCAAAATAGATGCCTCCGGTCAACTCCCGGAAAAACAGAATATCTACGCCACTGACCAGTTCAGCTTTGAGACTACTTGAGTGGGCCAACTCTTCAAAAATCTGAATAGGACGGATATTGGTATACAGCCCCAACTCCTTACGAATCTTCAGTAGCCCCTGCTCTGGGCGTACCTTCGCCGAGGGATCATTGTCGTAGCGTGGATCCCCCACGGCTCCCAGCAGAATCGCATCGGCTCCTTTGCAAGCCGCCAGTGTATCGTCGGGAAGCGGACTTCCGGTCGCTTCGATCGCCGCATGACCGATGAGCTGCTCGGAAAACTCAAACGAATGTCCGTATTGCTCGCCGATATGCGATAACACCTTTTTCGCCCAGGTAGTAACTTCGGGACCTATGCCGTCGCCGGCCAATACAACGATCTGTTTATCTGCCATTTAGAAAGTGATTCTCTGTTTTTCGTATTTGGTAATGTCGTTTTCAAGCGTTCGGATGTAATCGATATCATCCCAGCCGTGTAGTAAGCACAGCTTTTTGTAGTCATTGATTTCAAACTCCTCGGCCATTCCATCATCGTCAATCGTGAGGGTCTGTTGCTCCAGATTGACCGTGAATGACGCCTTGGGATCGGTCGTGATTTTGCGAAACACCAGTCCCAAAAAATCATCAGATACCTGCACAGGCAATAGGCCATTGTTGAGTGCATTTCCCTTGAAGATATCGGCAAAGAAGCTGGACACCACCACCTTGAACCCGTAGTCTTTGATCGCCCACGCCGCATGCTCCCGGCTACTGCCCATTCCAAAATTTCGTCCTGCTACAAGGATCTCTCCGCTGTAGGTAGGGTCATTGAGGACAAAGGATGGATCCTCTGTACCCCCTTTGAATCGCCAATCGCGAAACAGATTGTCTCCAAAACCTTCCCGAGTCGTGGCTTTGAGAAATCGTGCAGGAATGATTTGATCCGTATCAATATTCTCAACCTGCAAGGGGACTGCCGTGGTATGTAGTGTGCTAAATGCCATCTCAAATCAATTCTCTGACATCAGTGATCTTGCCAGTGACTGCGGCCGCAGCAGCCATGATCGGACTCACCAAAAAGGTCCGTGCACCAGGGCCTTGTCTGCCCTCAAAGTTTCGATTGGAGGTCGAGACACAATACTTACCAGCAGGGACTTTGTCCTCATTCATGCCCAGGCAAGCGCTACAACCCGGTTCGCGCAAGTCGAAGCCCGCCTCAGCGAAGATTGTATCCAGGCCCTCCTCTCGAGCCTGAACTTCCACCGCCTTAGATCCCGGGACAATCCAGACCTCTGTATCCTGCGCCTTCTTTTTCCCTTTTACAAAATCTGCTACTTCTCTCAGATCCTCGATCCGGGAGTTGGTACAACTGCCGATGAATACGTAGTCAATCGGGTGATTTTTGAGGTGCGCACCCTCTTCCAGGTTCATGTATTTTAGTGCCTTTTCCAGGTCGGCTACTTCGCCATTAGAAGGAATAGGCTCAGAAATTTTAATCCCCATACCCGGATTAGTGCCGTAAGTGATCATGGGTTCGATGTCGGCAGCATTGAATCGTTCAATGCGATCATAGGAGGCATCCGTATCTGCCACTAAGGACTGCCAGTAAGTCACGGCCTGATCCCAAGCTTCGCCTTGCGGTGCGTGCTCACGGTCCTTGAGATAGTCGAAAGTAGTTTCGTCAGGTGCGATCATGCCTCCGCGAGCACCCATCTCGATGCTCATATTGCATACAGTCATCCGCCCCTCCATGGAGAGCGATCGGATGGCGGTGCCCCCATAGTCGACAAAGTAGCCCGTGCCTCCTGCCGCAGTCAACTTATAAATGATGTAATGCACAACGTCTTTGGCGGTTACACCTTTTCCTAACTTCCCGTTGAACTCTATGAGCATGTTGTTTGG
>JBCCXG010000460.1:0-5422 GCA_039191945.1 Bacteroidota bacterium | reverse complement strand
TTTCTATGCTTTTGGCATAGGAAGTAGTTATGTCTGGCTGTTCCTGATTTTGGGAATCGGTGCCATCGCGGCGGCCGTGAAGTATACCGTCGGTAAGACGCCCTATGGTTATCAGGGGTTGGGTGACCTATTCGTCCTTATCTTTTTCGGCTTGGTAGGTGTCGTCGGTAGTTATTTCCTACATGTACAGTATATCCATCAGGCGGTGATTTTACCCGCATTAAGCTGCGGCTTGTTTGCTGTAGGTGTGCTCAATGTCAATAATGTCAGAGATATAGCATCAGACCGCATAGCAGGCAAGCGTTCTATTCCGGTGAGGTTGGGAAAAAAGCGGGCCAGTATCTACCATGTTGCGTTACTAGCTACGGGATGGTTATTGATGTTACTCTTCTCCGTGAGTACCGCGATACATCCGCTACAATGGTTGTATTGGTTGGCCTTTCCGTTGTTTGTGCGTAATGCGCTGGCCGTTGTTCGTAAAGAGGGACCGGACCTCGATCCTTACTTAAAGCAACTGGCGATTTTCACCCTCCTCTTTGTTTTATTGTACGGACTCGGTATGTTACTGATGGCACTCACGTGATTTTCAGCGCAAAGCGTTAAATTAGGCCACAAAAAACTGCCTTCGATGAACAAGATATTGGTTCCCTTTGATTTTTCGGACGTTGCAATGAACGCACTCAACTTTGCTGTTCAGTTGACCAAGCAAAATGATTCGTGCGAGCTCGTGGTCCTCAATGTAATCGAGCATCCTACTCCTTCGTCTTTCAAGACCATGGGTGTGACTGATTATGACCCTTTGGAGAATATTTATCTCAAAAAGCTCATCGATAGTGTAGAAGCCAAATTGGAGGAGCTGCTTACCCAGGAACCCTATCAGGGCATCAAAGCTTTTTACAAACTGAAGATTGGCAATCCGTACCATGAGATTTCTTTTGAGATCAATGAGGAGAAAGCTGAACTGGTCGTCATGGGTACTGCAGGCGCGAGCGGCGCTGACGAATACTTCGTGGGATCCAATGCTGAGCGGGTGGTTAGGAGGGCGCAATGCCCCGTAATTACCCTGCGCGAGCCTTCTGATGTGGCTGAGATCAATGACATTGTTTTTGCAAGTAATTTTCACGACATGACACCGAACTTCGTGGATCATGTACTCAAGTTGCAGAAGGCGCTTGATGCCGAGTTGAAGATCGTCAAGATCAACACGCCGGCCAATTTTACGACCACAAGGCATGACCACGAGTTGATGGACGATTTTGTGAAGCGATTTGATATCAAGAATTGCTCCACCAGCATCTATAATTATACAAATGAGGAAGACGGTATCGTTGCCTTTGCCGAAGACATTGATGCGGACATGATCGCCTTAGGGACTCATCAGCGCACCGGAGTAGGTCATTTTCTGCTGGGAAGTATCGCTGAGGATGTTGTAAATCATGCCAAGCGTCCGGTTTGGACCTTCAACCTGGAACACTAACGGGCTTCCTTAAGTTAAGAATTCAAATTTTGCTAGACACACGTGCTGAGACGGGACACCCCTTGGTCACCCCGTTGATGTGTGGACACTAATACTAATCCAATGAATAGGGCCTCTGTGCCCCTCGATAACCATGTCACAATTGAAGATTGCGGTCCAGAAATCTGGACGGCTGAGCGAATCGACGTTGAAACTCTTTAGGGAGTGCGGCATCAAATTCAATAACGGTACCAAAAAACTCAAAGCGAAATCAACCAACTTCCCTGTAGAGTTTCTCTTTCTGCGTGATGATGATATCCCCGGCTACGTTGAGGATGGTATTGCCGATCTGGGGGTGGTAGGACAAAATGTTCACATCGAGGAGGCTAGAGACATCGAGGAAGTGAAAACCCTTGGTTTCTCGAAGTGCCGCATGTCTTTAGCGATACCCAGGGAAGAGGACTACTCAGGTATCGAATACTTTGCACACAAGAGCATCGCCACGAGCTATCCCACGATCTTGGGCCACTATCTGAAAAAGAAAGGGGTCCAAGCGGAAATCCAAGAGATCAGTGGCTCTGTCGAGATCGCTCCGGGTATTGGTTTGGCAGAAGGTATACTGGACATTGTAAGTTCTGGCAGCACCCTGCTGAGCAATGGCCTCAAAGAAGTGGAGGTTGTCATGCATTCTGAGGCGACGCTGGTGGCCAATCGGAGCTTGGATCCTGAAAAGAAGAAATTGCTGGACAATCTGATTTTCAGAATAGAAGCCGTACTCGAGGGGAAAAACAATAAGTACGTGTTGCTCAATGCGCCAAATGAGCGAGTGGATGAGATCATCGGGATCCTTCCTGGGATGCGTAGCCCGACCGTCTTACCCTTGGCGACCGAGGGATGGAGCAGCATTCATTCGGTGATCAACGAAGATGAATTTTGGGAAAACATAGAGCGACTGCGAGACGCCGGTGCCGAAGGTGTTCTGGTAGTTCCGATCGAGAAGATGATAAAGTAGCGTATGAAGATCTATGAATCACCGGCCCCCGAACAGCTGGCCAAAATCTTAAAACGACCTGTCAAGGATTATGAGCAAATAGAAAAGATCGTCCGTCCTATTCTGGAGAAAGTCCAGAGAGGAGGCGATCATGCACTGCGCAAGTTTGCCTTGGAGTACGACCATGTTGACCTCACGTCGTTATGGGTTACCAACGAAGAGTTCGAGGAGGCAGAGCGTTTAGTTTCGAAGGACCTGAAGGATGCTATCAAAGTCGCTAAAAAGAACATTGAGAAATTCCATCTTGCCCAACGTCAGGAGGATCTAAAGATGAAGGTGATGGACGGCGTGATCTGCTCGCGTCGTTCCGTTCCGATACAAAAGGTAGGGCTCTACGTGCCTGGCGGTACGGCTCCATTGTTTTCTACGGTGCTCATGTTGGCAGTGCCCGCGCAGATAGCGGGTTGTAAAGAGATCATTTTGGCTTCTCCATCGAATAGGATGGGAGAGCTCAATCCGGTGATTTTGTATACCGCCAAGTTGACTGGTGTGGATAAGGTACTGAAGCTTGGAGGCGCCCAGGCGATTGCTGGGATGGCCTATGGAACGGAATCCGTACCGAAGGTGGACAAGATTTTCGGCCCGGGCAATCAGTACGTGACGGCTGCCAAGCAGTTAGTGGCCAGAGATAGTGTGTCTATCGATATGCCCGCTGGTCCCTCTGAGGTGATGGTCGTAGTGGATGAGCAAGCTAATGCCGCCTTTGCGGCTTCTGATTTACTTTCCCAAGCGGAGCACGGTGTCGATAGTCAGGTGGTCCTGGTGACTGACTCCAGACAGAAAGCCGAAGAAGTTGAGGCAGAGGTCAGCCGACAGCTTGCGCTACTCTCCAGGAAAGAGATTGCTGCGGCTTCGTTGGAGAACAGCTGCATCATCGTAGCCAAAGAAGATGATGAGACAATTCATGTCATCAATGAGTATGGGCCTGAGCACCTCATCATCAATGTCGACAAGCCCAACCGCCTGGTGAAAGCAGTCGTCAATGCCGGTTCAGTCTTTATTGGACCTTACACCCCAGAGTCAGCGGGTGACTACGCATCAGGGACCAATCATACATTGCCCACTAATGGCTGGGCGAAGTCTTATTCCGGTGTATCGGTCGATAGTTTTGTCAAGAAGATCACTTATCAGGAGATCACTGCAAAGGGTTTGGAGAAGTTGGGCCCCTCTATTGAAAAAATGGCAGAGGCTGAGCTCCTGGAGGCACATAAAAATGCCGTTACGCTTCGGCTGCAGTCCCTGAAGTAAACATGGACTATTCATCACTGTTGCGTCCTCATCTAAGGAATTTGAAGGCTTATTCATCCGCGCGCGATGAGTTTGAGGGAGAGGCGCGCGTATTTCTTGATGCCAATGAGAACCCGCACGGATCGGCTGCTGGAGACAGTTGGAATCGCTATCCCGATCCCCACCAAAAAGCATTGAAGTCCGTAGTTTCAGATCTCAAAGGTGTCCCTGTGCAGAACATCTTCTTGGGAAACGGCAGCGACGAGCCCATTGATTTGTTGATTCGGGCGTTTTGTGAGCCTGGGATAGACCACATCTTAAGTTTCCCCCCGACCTATGGAATGTACAATGTCTCTGCAGGTATCCACAATATTCCGATTGATCGGGTCTTATTGACTCGTCAATATCAATTGGATATGCTGGCGGTTCGAGAAGCCATCTCCGAACACCACAAACTCATCTTTCTCTGTTCTCCCAATAACCCTTCGGGCAACGATCTACGGGTAGAAGACATGGAGGACATCATGAGGATGGCCCCCGGTCTGGTGGTGGTGGATGAGGCTTACATCGACTTCAGCAGTAGACGAAGTTTCGTCCATCAGCTTTCAAGGTACCCTAATCTTGTGGTCTTGCAGACCTTCAGCAAGGCATGGGGCATGGCAGCCTTGAGGTTGGGCATGGCATTTACCCATCCAGAGGTCGTGGGAATTCTTGATAAGATCAAGCCTCCGTACAACATTCCTGGCCCCATCCAGCAGTTAGGGCTGGATACCATCCCCGACGGGCGGGCACGTGTCAGGGAGTGGATCTCCGATGTTTTGCAAGAGCGGGAGCGGCTCGCATTGCTACTCGAAGGTCAGGGGATCGTAAAGGCCGTACATCCAACCGATGCGAATTTCCTCCTTGTGGCCTTCGAGAAACCTGGAGTTGTCTTTGAGACGCTCACGGCTCAGGGCATCATCGTGCGTGATCGGAGGAGCCATCCATTATGTGAGGATTGTCTCAGGCTGACCGTAGGAACGCGACAGGAAAATGATGACCTCATCGCTGCACTCCAGGACCTGAATACGTCATTGGGAAAATAGATTTGCCCTACCTTCGCCGGTTATGAAGCCCATCCTTTTCATCGACCGAGACGGTACCATCGTATCTGAGACTGACGACGAAAAAGTCGATAAAGTAGAGAAACTCAACTTCCTTCCCGACGCGTTGTATTATCTCCGTAAGATTCAAGCGGAAGGTGATTTCCTTTTGGTCATGGTGACAAATCAAGACGGCTTGGGAACGACGGACTTTCCCGATCATGAGTTTTGGCCAGTACATGATTTTATCATGAGGACGCTGCAGTCGCAGGGCATACGCTTCGATGCCATGCACATCGACGAGCACTGGGAAAAGGACAACCACCCCAACCGCAAGCCTGGAATTGGGATGCTCACAGGCTATCTCAATGGGACCTATGACATTCAAAGCTCTTATGTACTCGGGGATCGCGTGACGGATGTTCAGTTGGCGAGAAACTTAGGCTGCAAGGCCATACATATCGCCGATGAGGCGACCACCGATGCTGAGCTGACGACTGAATCCTGGCAAACGATTTACGACTACTTGATCTCCTCCCCGAGGGAGTCCAAGGTGGTGCGGGAAACCAAAGAAACTTCCATCACGGTTGCCTTGAACCTGGATGG
>JBCCXG010000459.1:0-5438 GCA_039191945.1 Bacteroidota bacterium | reverse complement strand
TTTGAGTCGCTCACCTCCGGAAAGATTCATTCCTGTCTCCCCGATCATCATATTAAAGCCGGTGTACTGGCCTTGGACAAAATCAGCGAGCCCTGCCATCTCGGCAGCCTCGAAGATCTCAACATCGGTCGCCTTGGGATTTCCGTACATGATGTTCTGCTTTAGAGAAGCGTCGAAGAGATACACCTGCTGCGGTATGAAGGCAAAAATTCTCTGGAAAGATCGGTTGGCGACATGTCGCATTTCCGTATCATTCAGCATGATGTTGCCCTCGTAGGAGCCGTAGAAATTGGCTAATAGCTTGACCAAGGTCGATTTACCGGATCCATTTCGACCTACAATTCCGACAAACTCCCCGGGCTCAATGGTCAGATTGACTCCTTTTAAAACATAGTGATCATCACGTTCACGGTACTTGAAGGATACGTTTTGCAACGCTAACCGGACGGGTCCTTTGACAATGTTTTTGCTCCTATCCGTCTTCTCGATCCTTTCCTCGACGAAGATGTCATTGATCCGGTCAAATGTGACCGATAGCTCCGTGAAGAAGAACCACATGGACTTCATGTTTTGAGCCGTATTGATCACAATGGTGAATATCGTGATGTAGGCCACATAGGACCCTATAGTGAAGGTGCCATTGAACGTCAAATAGGCGCCGACCCAATATACGCCTGCTTGTATCGCGTAAATGAAGGCGCCGAGCATCGTACTCAGCTGAATGTAGACCTTTTCTGCCTTGATTACCTTGTTTAGCCCCCGGGTAAACATGTTTTTCCATCGCCAAAACTGTAGCCGCTCGATGCCGAGGAGCCTGACCGTTTGAATCCCCAACATGGCGTCCAGGAACTTACCGAGGGTTTTGCTGCGCGCATGGAATACTACATTTTCCAAGGATTTGAGCCGTGGGGCCACCAGTACCACGATGCCCAGATAGAGCGCAATGAACAACATGACAAATGCGCTGAGCGTCACATTGAGGTAGAAAAGTACGGCGACGTACAGGGGAAGAAAGACAAAGTCAATGAAGCCTGACAGAACACCTGGGTTCAGGGCATTGCGAATCTTTATGTTTTCCCCAAACCGGTTGATAAAGTCTTCCCTTTTGTGACGGTCGAAATAGTCCTGATTGAGGTGAATGAGGTGGTCAAAGAACTTGCTGAAAAAAGTGCGCTCAAAATGGACCTTCACATCGACCATGAATACGTTCCGGCCGAAACTCAGGAGAACCTTACTGGCAAAGACAAAAATCAACGCAATCAGGATTGCGTACAGTAATTTCTGGTTTTCGTTGACCAGTACTTCGTCCAGGATCAGGCGGGTGAAAAAGGGTAGGATCAGGCCGAGCCCAATCAAAATGACGGTGATGACGGCCACTCTGATCAGCCCTGGTTTCGATGACTCCAGGGAGCTGAGATAGAAGGCTTTCCAGAGGCTCTGTCGCTGTTCACGGCGCTGTTCGGCAAGCTCAGTGAGCTCATTGTGCTTGAAGAGCTCTGGCCCTGGCTCCAGTACGAGGACCACACCATTCCACTTGGTATTGAATTCCTCTTTCGTGAGGACGTACTTACCCGTTGCTGGGTCAGAGATCCAGACTTTGTCTTTGGAGGCTTTGTAGATGACAACGAAGTGGTTTCCCTCATAGTGCGCGATGGCGGGTAGTGTCAGGTCCTGCAAGTGCTCAAAGCCCATCTGGAAGCCATCCGTGCTAAAGCCGAAACCTTCCGCTAACTCACTGATCGTAAACAGGTCGATGCCGTCTCCAGCGACTTGTGCTTCGGAACTGAGAAAATTACGCACGTCGAAGAAGCCGTAGTACTTGAGAATGATGGCCAGGCAGGTAGTGCCACACTCCATCACGGTCCCTTGTCGTATATGGGGAAATACCAGCTTCTTCTTCACGACGGACTAGGGCAGGGTGACTGGGAGAATGAACCTCTTGGGAAAGGAGAACGGAAACGGATAGCCCCTCCGGGGCCTACGGAATAGCTCAAAGACTTCAATTTCTATGTTCCATGCGGTTTGCTGGTGAAAATACTAAAAATCCCTCATTGTGGCTATTTTCTTAGGTGAGAGGGCCGTATGAGGCGATAACCAGGAATTTTTGGGTAAATGATGCTGTCTGATGAAGGAATATTGTCAGCCTTGGTCTTTTCTGAAGCGACAACAACGTTGTCAGTAAGTATTGTTGTTTTTTCCGGCTGAGGAACAATAATTTCCGGTTGATGGGAGGGTATAGGGTCAGATTGCCAAACAATAGACACTTTTGATATATACCAACTCAGCTTAGACAACCATGTGTAGAATAGAAGACGAATCAACCCAGCTTGGGATCGATGCAGCCGAACTGGAGTTAATCCAGAGTTGTGCCAACAAGATGTTAAAGCATGTTGACGCCAATTTGGAAAGAAACGCCGGCGATCAGCAAAAATTGCGAGCTAATCAGGATTACCTAAGTAGCCTGCTCCAGTGTTGCAATAGCGTTGCTGCGGCATCTTGAAATCAAAGAGTATAGGTGCAGGAATTGTCCTGAAAAACATACGATCAACCAGGTAAAGCCCTCTAAAGAAGAGGGCTTTTTTTATCACTTTTTGTAAAAGAACTGCCGTTTCCTACGAAGTCTCGCGATTGTGCTTTATTTATGTAGGTACAAGAGGAAACCGTGAGCTTGTATGTTTTGCTGCCGCGGTAGTTTGAGGAGAGAAACGAAGAACAAAACCTGAACCCTTATGGAAAAGTACCGGCTTAACCAACAACTCATTACGCAACTAAACGATGACTTCAAGAGCGAAGAACTCCCTGTAGTAGTCGAATGTGCCCAGAAAGTAGCCAATCACCTGGAGAGGAACATCGCGAATAATCGAACCGCGTCCCATCGGCAGACATTGTCTGATCGGCAGGTGTTTGTCCAAGAGATCATCAAGTATTGCGCTATTTCTGGCATCTGATGTAGCCCATACGGTCGATTCTCCGTAACTTATTGTAATGTTCTGGCGGAAGACCTCTTTGAGTATGCTCCTTTTCATCCATGTCCTGGTGGGCCTCGCTCAGGGAGAGGACATGCCAGATGGCCAGATTCTCAAGAGCATCTACTTTGGCGGAGGTAGCTATTACGTAGATCAGCTACAACTGGAGGAGCTGTATCAGTTCATCGATTCCATCGAGGACATTCATCAGTATCACATCACGATCCATAGCCACACCGACAACATTGGGGGTGCGGCTTACAATGCGATGCTCTCCAGACGACGAAGCGAAGCGGTGATCCAAAAGCTGCTCGATCGGTCGATCCCCGAGGAGTTGATCCAAAAGAAAGACTTTGGCCAATTCAATCCCATCTACGATAATAGTACGTGGGAGGGTAGATTTCGCAACCGTCGTGTGGACGTGATCTTCTGGCCGATGGTGATGTAGCATCGCTACTTGTCGGTATTTACATTTTGCAGGCGACGATGCTTGAGCCATTGCACCGTTCTATGTTCTCGCGAATCAATTTCGAAGATGAATCTAACAATCATGTTTGAATAGGCTGGGCGGCCATCTCTTAGCCCTGGAAGCAACTGCGGTAATCCTTGGATGACTTTTTTTGCCTCTTCTTCGCAGCCTCCTCCTATGTTTGTCAGTGCGTTAACGGGACCTATTCTTCCATTGCGATTCACAACAAATTGCACCAGAACGTGACCCTCAATTCTCATGGCTAAGGCCTCGTCGGGGTAGTGTAGTACATATGACGCGTACTGCCCTGCAACTGATGAATCATTGGGGATGGTGGGTGGAGATGCCGGATCATTAAATAGTTGATTGGTACTAGGCGCAGAGGTGTCAAACCAAGCATAATCGACTAATTCTGTACCGTACCACCTTGTAGCTTCCGCATAGATGAGCCCCATCTTTTGCCCATATGAAGCTCCATGCCGCGGATTTCTGGCAAGATTTGAGCTACTTTCATAAGCCATTTGATAGTGCTCCAAGTCCAGAAACTTAGATTTGGAGAGTGCCCAAAGGGAATCATAAAAGGCTACAACCGTCTTGTCTTCTCCGTGCTCGAAAGCTTCTGACAATGCCTCCTCAAAACGATCTGATTTTATCAAAGACAAAGGGTCCATCAGTTCATCTTGAGCCATACATGTTGATATCTGGGCTATCAACAGCATCGACAGACACAGCAATATTATCCTGCACCTCATTTGTCAGTTGTCGTTTTCCCGAAGATACTTATGATCTCTAGCCACGGGGAGCATTTGTGCCTAGAACGGTGTATGTTGTTTTGATAGGGCGTAAAAGTATCTCGAGCTATCGTCACCCGAGATACTCTTAATCACCAAAGTTTATTGTCAAAAAGCAGTTACACCCGGCGTTGGTATGGTGTAGTTGCCGTTGGCATCAGGCTGAGTAGGAGGGGTGCTGTCCCAATCCAGGTCGTCTGAAACCAATACTTGCTCAGAGTTCAACGCCTGATCCCAGGAAATCACCTGCCCCGAGTAGGTAGCCATTCTGCCCATGATAGCAGAG
Source organism: Bacteroidota bacterium (assembly GCA_039191945.1). Lineage (GTDB taxonomy): Bacteria > Bacteroidota > Bacteroidia > Cytophagales > Cyclobacteriaceae > JAWPMT01. The sequence goes on along the minus strand of JBCCXG010000459.1, from coordinate 926 downwards.
AGTGTGGCTTTCGCACCATTTTCTGCGTCACTGATGACTTCTCCGTTTCGAATGCTAGCAAACAAGCGATCGTGCTCCACCTGATAGGGGTTCGGATCGTCATTGTTTCGCGCGTACTCAAACGTGGTCTGCCCTTCCAGATCTTTGATCAGGCCTGCTCCAATTTCCACAGAACCTTTTGTGCCTTGGAATACTTCGTCTACGCGGCGCATACAGTTGGGGATATGTCGACATTGACTGGCCACAACAGCTCCGTTTGGATAGGTAAACTCTACGAAGTGATGATCGAAAATCTCGCCGTGATCTTTTCCATTACGCACTTGTCGACCACCGAGGCCTTGGGCGGATATGGGGTATTCACCAACGAACCAGTTAGCAACATCAATGTTGTGTATATGCTGCTCTAGGATGTGGTCCCCACATAGCCAATTGAAATAGTACCAGTTGCGCATTTGGTATTCCATTTCCGTCTGTCCCACCTGACGCTCTCGGACCCATACGCCGTTGCTGTTCCAATACACCTGCCCGGATCGAATTTGCCCTATATCGCCATTTTGTACTTTGCCGATTAGGTCGAGGTAGCGCTTCTGATAGTGCCTTTGCAGCCCTACGACCACATTCAGCTTTTTCTGTTTGGCGAGCTTGGCCGTCTCCAACACACGGCGAACACCCGCAGGGTCAGTTGCCACCGGCTTCTCCATGAAGACGTGCTTGTCGTTGTTGATTGCATACTCGAAATGGAGGGGTCGGAATCCTGGAGGTGTCGCCAGTATCACCACATCCGCCTGATCAATGGCCTTTTTGTAAGCATCAAAACCCACGAAGCGGTTTTCCTCTTTCACGTTGATTTTACGCTCTCCCTCAAAGTTCTCGATGATCGATGCCAGACTTTTTTCCAGCCTGTCTTCGAAAGCATCAGCCATTGC
>JBCCXG010000458.1:0-5440 GCA_039191945.1 Bacteroidota bacterium | reverse complement strand
CATGAACGCATTCGAGGAATACTACTCGGATGAAGTAGTCATGCAGGAAAATGAAGCCGAGCCAAGGAAGGGCAAAGCAATGAATAGAGAACAGTGTGGTGCTTTTGTGGCCACGTTCCCAGACTTGAAGCTGCAGGTCCTTTCAGTGGCCTACGGCGAGAATGTGTCGATCCAGGAGGTGCATTTTGACTACACGAATGCTGAAGACGTGCACGTGGAATACCCAGAGGTGGCTGTCCGACATTGGGCAGACGGGCAAGTGGTTTCGGAGAAATTCTACTACGCTTCTTAACAGGGCTATGGAAAACGAAAAGAAAGTCGTAGCTCAAGCGCTGAAGGGAGATATGAACTCTCTTCACCTCATTGTTGAAGAAATGCAAGGGATCGTTTACAATCTTGCGGTAAGATTTCTCTGGAAGAGAGAAGATGCGCAGGACGCTACCCAGGAGATTTTGATCCGGGTGATCACTAACCTGGCCAAGTTTGAAGGCCACAGCACGCTGAAAACGTGGGTCTATCGGTTGGCGACGAATTACCTGTTGAATGTGAAGCGTCATGAAGTCGAGCAAATCAGCTTCGAAGAAGGGGCGGGTCATTTGAGTACGGGCCTAAGTTACCTAGACTATCAGGGTGCCGATCAGGAGCTGTTGGAAGAAGAGATGAAGCTTAGTTGTACCACAAGTCTCCTGATCTGTCTGTCGCGACCTCTTCGATTGGCCTATTTGATCGGGGAAATCCTGGAGTTTGATGGTAATGAAGGAGGGTACATTCTGGATATCAGTCCGGCCACCTTTCGCAAGCGGCTCTCCAATGCCCGGAAGCTCATTCGGTCCTTCATGTCCAGCCATTGCGGGCTTTATCATGAACAAAACCCATGCCGGTGCAGCAAGCAAATCAGCTACAGCTTGGAAGCCCAATGGTTTAGCAAGGATCAACTCAACTTTATGAGCAAGGATCATATCCAGCAACAAGCCCAAAAGGTCGATCACTTCATCGATGAGGTAGCCATTTTCCATAGCCATCCGACCTATCGGATGCCTGTTGACGTGCTGGAGAAAACCAAGGAGCTGCTGTCCAATAAGGGCGACTTCTTGACCTAATTTATCTTCAGGGGCGCCTACCTACAGGTCGACTACCAGCCAAATCAAAAAAACCTGACCGGGTGTCCGATCAGGTTTTTGAAAATCCAAAAGGATAGGAGAAAAAGCTAGAAATTGAAGTTATCCGGATCCGGCCCGAGTCTCCTTCCGCGGTCCAGATGGTTGATAGCTGTCATCTCTTCTTCGGACAACTCGAAATCGAAGATGTCTGCATTGGCAATGATTCTTGACTCCGTCACCGACTTGGGAATCACCACGACTCCTTTTTGAACGAGCCATCGCAAGGTCACCTGAACAGGTGTTTTGCCATAGTGCGTACCGATGGCAATTAGCTCAGGGAGTTGATTGACCTCACCCATCATGATCGGTCTCCAGGCCTCCAGTACCATTGAGTGGCCCTTTGCAAACTCCAGCAAATCAGGTTGCTGAAGGTGTGGATGCATTTCCACTTGATTGACCATCGGTATGATCTCGGCGCTGGACATCAGATCCTCCAAGTGATGTATTTGGAAATTGCTGACGCCTATCGCTTTAGCCTTGCCTTCTTTGTAAAGTTTTTCCAACGCCCGCCAGGTTGCTTTGTACTTCCCTGCGACAGGCCAATGGATGAGGTAAAGGTCTACGTAGTCCGTTTGCAACTGCGCGAGACTGCGCTCAAAGGCCGCCAGCGTCTCCTCATAACCTTGATCGGAATTCCAAACCTTCGTCGTCAAGAATACCTCTTCACGGGCCAGACCACTTTTTGCAAGGGCTGACCCAACGCCTGCTTCATTTCGATAAGCGGCCGCGGTGTCAATCGACCGGTAGCCGTTTTTGAGCGCACTCAGGACTGCATTTTCTACTTCTTGTCCATCTTGTGCTTTCAATACGCCGAGCCCTATGCTTGGCATTGCTATTCCGTTACTTAGCGTAACTATGGGATGTTTTTCTATTACTTCCATTTTCCTAAGTTTCTAGTTTCGGTATTTTTTATTTGTTTGACTCCCCAGGGACAAATTATGGCTCAACCTGAGACGATGATTACCAATGAAATCGCTGAATGGCCCGATCCAACGACAGCTTACCGCTACCGGTGACCATCAAGGCGATGGCGGTTCCCACCATCAGCAGGTGCAACTCAATCCCCTGACCAATGGTCTGTCCAGTCCAGTCAGTGGACGACTCCGAGAAAAAGTGATAAGGAATCGCAGCTAGCACTACGAGTGCAATGGCTCCGGCCATGATTCGGCCGCCAAGTCCTACGATTAGGAACAACGACGCGTAGAACTCAATGACGATGACCAGGTAGGCCAGAAATAGCGGAAGATGCAAGGCACCACCGATCCAGTTCAAACTATCGTAGTAGTTCATCATCATGTTGAATCCCTGAGGAATGAGTACCCAACCCAATGACACCCTCAATAGGAGGGGCAAGTAGTCGGTATTGCTTTTTATCATTTTCAAGTGCATGGTTTTTAAATGTTTTTGGTGCTGATCAGGTACGATGCTGATCTCGTCAATTGACTTTTGTTGGTGTCGATACCGGTATGAAATCGGGCAGCTAACAAGCTTCCATTCCGACAAACTGCCTGAGGTAGATCGGTGCTTCCGGACAGTTGAAAAAAGGTGCTTGTGAGTTAGTGGTAGATGAAGCTTCCCATCCCTGCACATAGGGCTCAGAGGGACTAGTAGCTTTCTTTTCTGGTGGTAGAAAATCCTTGACCCACTGACTGAGCTGAATGGAGCTTGCATCTTGCATCGATTTGCGATCAAACAGCCTACGTCCGAACATGCTTAGGTTGATCCCGGCGTTTAAGAATGATTTGTTAATAGCTTCCATGTGTTGAAATCCTTTTATTTATGTTAATGATTGGGTGTGTCGAGCACCTTGTTATGCGTGGAGTGGTCCTTCCACCTTAGCTCAATGCTTTGTAATAGATGGGTCCAAAACGGAATCAGTACGTACACCATCAGCGGAACGAGAATCGCTGTGAGAATCAACGTGCGAACCGCCAGAGGTAGCGCGCCGAGTGCATCACCAAATAGCCATGAAAGTCCAGTGATGGCCGGGTAGATCGCTACCCAAACGATGACTGTATTTCTTAACTTTTTCATTTTCTTCCTTTTTTGTGAAATGGTTACATGACAAAGAAACGAGGCCAGCGAGGCGGATGCCTGGTAGGATTTACAGGGATGCTGGTAGATTTCACAGGTCGAGGCCTGAACGCGTCTCCACCTGGTCCTCGGGTGGGCCCTTACTTCAAAGCGTATCGCTCTTGAAACTCTCTGGGGGTAGCGTCCACTTCGCTTTTGAACACTTTTGAGAAGTAGGAGGTATCCTTATAAAGCAAGGCGTAAGCAACCTGTGAAGCCGACATCTCGGTGGACATCAGCATGGATTTCGCCTCGGTAATGAGCCGACCTCGGATCAACTGTCCGGCCGTTTCCCCGGTGTGTTGCTTTAGTACCTGGCTGAGGTAATTGGGATTTACCGCCAGTTTTTCTGCAAAGTCACTGACCCCGTACTGATGTCTCGCTTGAGACGAGACTATATCGTACAGGTGGGCTTCGAGCAGTTCATTGAACTTCACAACCAACTGGCTCTCCTTGGAGGCAGGGGCTGCCTGATGCATTTTTTGGTGAAGATTGTCAGCTTCGCTCAACAAAATATGGAGGTAGTGCCAGCAGTGGTCCATCTTGTTCTGCTCAAATGACGAGAGCAGGGTGTTCAGTAGCCCTTCAACCTGTCGCTGTTCCTCGCCGTCCAATTGTATCTTTTGGGAAGTGTCCAGGCGGTAAAAGGGATAGTCAGCGTAGTGATTCTTCAGCTTGCTTTTTGTCGTAAACTCATCCGTGAAAATGCAGACAAACCCCCTCCATTTCTTCTCCCTTCGGTAGTAGCGCAGGTGTTTGGGTCCCAGAAAGTAAAGAGAACCGGCCGTCATTTCATAGTCGTGCAATCCGATTTTATAGTACGCCTCTCCTTCCGTGATCAAAGCAACCACGTAGGTATTGCTCCGAAAAATCATCGTCTCATTGAGCTGGGTGTCTGGCGCATCTTCGAACCGATGAATTTGAAAATGAGGATTTCTCGGCGCTGGGATCTTCAGGCTACGTAAGAGCGTGCGAATGTCTCTGAAATACTTGATGGAGTCAGCTGCCACCGTGCGAAGATATAGGCTTTGGGGCACCTGGCTTACGCCTTCAATGTGCCTCCACTGAGGGATCACTCATCGGCGTAAGGTCTTCTTCGCTGGACATGATCCTAATTTTATTGTAGGCTATACCCATTTTCGATCTGGAAATGGATGCCCCAATGATGGTCAAGGAAGCCGCCTAGGATAAACTGGGCCAATAGGATCTTCTAGAGAATGAATCAAAGGTTCAGTTTGTAGGAGAGCTCGGCAAGAAAGGAAAAACCATTTTCAACATTGGTAAGACGTCGTTTATTGTCATTTTATCTAATCTACTGATAATTGCAGGGCTTTCACCGGATCGGTAGGCAATGCCTTCAGCAGGATGGTCAAGCCAAAGAGTTCTCAGTGTTTGCCACGGTTAGTTTGTGCGGTACCCTACTAAAATAAGTACGCCGCGCCGACGGTCCGAAACAATCCTGAGACTCATTTGAAAGTTGACAGGCGAGATACTTGAATTCAAAGCCAAGGAGTTCACATACCACGAGGAGGCCACAGTCTCAACCTCTCACTTTGCTAGGGCTGTAGCCAAAATTTCGCTTGAAGGCTGAACAAAAACTTTGGGCGTTGGTAAAGCCAACTCTCTTGCTGACCTCCGCAACGCTCAAACCGCCCTGCATGAGCAACTCCTCAGCATGCCTCATTTTTAGTTGATTCCAATACCCAAAAACTGTGGTCCCAAACAATTCTTTAAATCCCTTTTTCAACATAAAATCGTTGGTTCCCACGCGCTTAGCAAGCGTATTTAAGGTGTGGAGCTGATGATACTCTAGCTCGAGGAGCTGCCTTACTTCCAGTATTTTTTCCTGGTTCTTTTTGGAAATGGTAACGGGTTGATTGGGATAATTGCTGATCTGCTCTAGTTGGAGCATCAGCAGTTCCAAAACACTTGACTCAATGAACATCTTCCTGAAATGACCTGTCCTGCTGCATCTGATGATTTTTCTGATGATACTGTACATCTCAGGGGTTATCGGATAATTGTTCCTGGCAACGGATGAACTCCGCTTCTTCTCAATGTTATTCTTAAGGATTTCGAACAGCTGATGATTATCGGGCAAATACGCCAATAAAAAATCTCTGCTAAAGTTCACTTCAAATGCTTCACACGCACCTCCAGCCCATAGGGTCGTTCCTTTTTGGTAGGGATTGTAGAAAATATTGTGT
>JBCCXG010000457.1:0-5440 GCA_039191945.1 Bacteroidota bacterium | reverse complement strand
GATTTATACATCTTTTGTGCCAAATTATATCATTTTTCCGGCACTCACATTCCTACTTTTACTAGTGATAGAATAGTCATTTACATAACTGAAAAGAATCCCAATGAAACAATTGATAGGTGTATTATTCATCACCCTTGCCTTCATGAGTGGATGTGATACCACCAAAGGTGAGAGTGGATCGACAGAAGCTTCCATGGTCACTTCTGCCGCCGATATGGCAAACGAAGCAGCGTCGGAGGAAACACTGAAGGTGGCCATGGCCTTTATGGACGCCATGGGCAAGGGAGATATGGAGACAATGGTCGGACTCATGCACGATGACATGGTCTGGCACAATGAAGGCGATAAACGTATGCCATGGATTGGACCATGGAATGGCAAAAAGGTAATCTTGGAGCAGTTCATGCCGCTTTTTGGAGAGAACTTCAAGACCATCAAGTGGGAAGCCGAGGATGCATTGGCCGATGGGAATACCGCCGCGTTTTTTGGACGCATGGTAGGCTTGCTGACGACTTCAGGTCAGGAAACCAAAGAATTCACCTATGCACTGCGAGTGAAGGTCGAAGATGGAAAGGTGTTGTTGTGGAATTGGTTTGAAGACAGCTACGAAGTGTCTAAAGCCTACCATGGGGAGTAGATACACTTTTTGCCAATTGATAATCAATTGAAACATCGTAACTAATGAAAAACAAAGAAGTCATTCGCCAGGGTGAGGGCAGTAACTACAATTACTCGCAAGATCACTGCTACATCAAGCTCTCTTCGCGGCATACGAATGGAGAGCTGAGCTTTGTAGAAGACACGTTGAAACCAGGGTTCTACCTTGCGCGGCATCATCACAAGATAATGACCGAGATATTCTACATTTTGGAGGGCGAAGTCGAGTTAATTTTTGATGATGAAACCATCGTCGCCAAATCTGGTGACACCATCACCGTACCACCTAATATCTGGCACGCGGCGCGTTGTGTCGATGGTGGGAAGATGCTTACCATTTTCAAGAACGGGCAATTTGATCTTTACCTGGAGAGGTTGTCGCAGTTGACCGAGAGCGATTTCGGCGATGCGGAGCATATGAAAGCGATCTCTGCTGAGTTCGATATCTACGAAGATTAGTCCTCACTTGCACCAGCTCATCGGATCAGTTTACCGTCCTTGGCTTTGCAGCTGCAAAAATTCCGTGACGTTGCTTGTTACCCATGGAAGTTGAGCAACTTACTGGAGGACTACCCAAATGCGGAGATCGAACTAGCAGTGATCGATCCTCAAGACTTTGGCTTGTAAAAAAGTGGTCCATACGAGCTTCTTTTTGTGGAAAATGGCTTTCCCACTAGGAGCGACTTGCCGATGAGATTTTGGGACTGGAGTAGCTGCGCGTAATATCTTCGAGGCGATAGGCGAATCAAGTGATGATGATGGACTATTCATCGATCAGTCACTAGATGAGGTAGCCAAAATCCATGGAGCCGTTTCCCAACCCTACCCTTTGCCTTTTCGATAAATGTGTCCGATTAGGGGAGAGGCAGTTAGGCGATCTACAATTTTGCAAGCTGATGGCCATGGCCACCAAAAAAGGCATGTGACTACGCGTCTTTTACTTCCCGGTGGAGTGCCTACCGGATGTTTCAGCCCTGCCCTATCCGGGTTACCCAGTCATTTTAGATGTTCGTAAATTCCAGCATGATGCACAAAATACATCTCCTCGTTTCAGCTGTTTGCCTTTCCATCATCACGGCGACGACTGCTCAAGATCTTGCTAAGCCACAAGACCACAAACCCTTATTGGGTGAAGTCCACTATGGCAATAGAGTAGGGGGCATTCAGGCCCAAGAGGGACCATCGGTCCAGCTCATTGCCATTGACGAGGGAGATGCGTTGAAATCCGTGCAGGTCTACCTAGGCGAAAGGGATATCGTCGGCGGATTCGAGCTAGAACTTCTGAAAGAAGCAGGGAAGTTGGAGACGTTCTCGTTTGGTGACATCACAGGGGCTCCACAAGAGAAGTATCTATTGAATACCAATAAGAAGATAATCGGTATCCGGGGAGCATCGGGCTGGTACATCGACAATCTCCAATTTGTCTTCGACGACGGTAGCATGACTCCCCGCTATGGTGCCCAGGGCGGCGATCTAGACTTCTCACTGGTTCTAAACCGGAATCCCGAGGGCCAACTGAAAGGAAGGCTCATGGGTTTTTGGGGTTCTCACACCCACTATCTCGAAACGATTGGTTTGGTCTTCTGGCCGATTGAGTGATGATCCAAGAGCACTTTGAAGTCACAAAGCCTTTTCTCTTCAAGAATGCTGGCTTCCCTCCCAGTCCGCCATCAAATCGATAATAGGAGTCAGCATTTTGCCGCTGTCGGAGAGACTGTACTCCACATTGATGGGGATTCTATCGCTGATCACCTTTCTGTTGATGATGTTGTCCTCTTCCAACTCTCGCAGTTGCTCCGTCAGCACTTTGTTGCTGATGCTAGGAATGAACTGATTGATCTGACCAAAGCGCTTTGGGGACTTTCTCAGCGTGTAGAGTATGATGAACTTCCATCTTCCACCCATCACTGACATGAGTCTGGTCACCGGGCAGTTCTCCGGGTTTTTGTATTGATACCTCATTTTCTGGTTACTTGTAGGTTACTACTAATCGTCAGTAGACCCGTTTCCTCCAGGATCAGTCTCCTAGATTTGTCTCAAATAGTTACCCAAAGTTATTTGGTTACTCTGTGTAACTGCATGGCGTAATAAAGAAAAAATGTCTCGAACAATGAACTTACAGGTTGACGTATTTGCTGGTAAAGAAGCCTCGGTCAACAGCTACCTATTCAATAATGGTCAATCGATGGTGGTGATGGATGTGCTGAGGAATAGCCACGAAGCAGCGGAGTTGGCTGAAACCATCAAGAAGAAGGGTCTACCTCTTTCGCATGTGTTGATCTCACATGGTCACCCGGATCATTACATCGGGATGGACGTCATGTCAAAATCATTTCCTGAAGCGAAAATTGTCGTGGCCTCGCCAGAGATAAAGGCGGATATCATGGGTTTCAGCGCTTACATGGAGACCATCGGGTGGTTGGAATCCGAGCCGACGCTGAAGCCTAAAACAGCCAACAATCCACAGGGCTTTGACTACGAGAACAGGATTGAAGTCCTATCATCAAGCCAACTCACGCTACACGGTGGAGGAACGCTTGAAATCAGGACAGATTATGACCCGGCAGAAGCAGAGCACCTTTCTACGGTATTCTCCAAAGACCTCAATGCCCTCTTCACTTCCGATTTCTGCTACAATGGCGTTCACCTGTGGTTGGGACCCGGAGTCGACTCAACCCACATCGCTAACTGGAAATCCCAGTTGTACAAGCTGAAAGAAACGTATGGTCATACGGACGTCACCATCTATCCTGGTCATGGGCAAAAATCGACGCCAGCACTCTTTGATACCGTCCTCAAGTACATCGCTGATTTTGAGGAGACCATCTCAGCAGCGAGCTCCAAGGATGAAGCCATGGCTCAAATGAGGAGACTGTATCCCGAATGGCTTCAAGATGACTTTCTGTTGCTCTTCAGTGTAGACTTTCATATGGGTTTGAAAGAAGTTCGATGAAGTTCTCACCACCGGCAGGATCATGCCAGGCATCTGTCTAACTGTGTTGAGACTGGACTGCTCTGCTCATATAGGCCAGAGGTAGCGGTTCGTTGGGATCAAATGGACCCGTGACCTGACATTACGGCGTGTATCTGATAATATAACCTCATAACTCATACAAAAATAAAAGAAATATATTAGTTTTACTTTTGTATGACAATTAACATCTAATGCGAGGAACGTCGATTGGAGAACTAGAGGAATTGATATTATTGATGGCTGCCGCCTTGAAGGACGATGCCTACGGGCTCCGAATCGTCGCAGAGATCAAGGAGACCACAGGTAGAGAAGTGAACATTGGTGCTATTCACACCGTGCTCCGAAGATTGGAAGATAAAGGTCTGATGAAATCACACCTGGGAGGCGCCACAGCGCAAAGAGGAGGGCGGCGGAAAAGGATCTACACCTTGACCACTGCGGGCCAATCCATTCTCGACCAGACTTATGAAATCCGGACTGCGCTGTACAAGCGAATCAAACCCTCCTTATCGTGAAGGAGAATCCTCCGGTATGGGTTACCCGTTTCCTCCATTGGTTTTGCCGTCAGGACCACCTCGAAGAGATTGAGGGCGACCTTTTTGAGCTCTTTGACATCAAGGTGAGCCATAAGGGGCGCACCTATGCCCGACGGACCTTTTTGTTCGATGCGCTCAAATTTTTTCGATGGTCAAATTTCAAAAAACCTACGATCGTGAAGCAAATCAACCACGGACTTTGGAATCATAACTTTAAGATCTCGCTGAGGGTACTGAGAAGAAATCTGTTGTTTTCGGGTATAAATGTGATGGGACTCGTCTTGGGCATCACCGCCTTCACCATCCTTTTGCTTTACTACTTACAAGAGACCAGCTACGACAAGTTCTTTGCCAACCATGAGAACATTTACCGGATCGCAGTCAATGTCATAGAGGACGGGCAATATCAGGAATCGGCCAAAGCTCCCGTTCCACTTATGGAACTATATGAGGGAGCTATTGCGGACAAGGCCCAACTCTGTAGGATGTTGCAGTGGCCGGGATACCTGCGTTACCAGCAGGGAGATCACCAGAAAGAAGACGCCTTTGTATTTGCCGATCCCACGGTCTTCGACATTTTCACGCCACAAGTTATTCAGGGCTCACTCGAAGGTGGACTTGACGCCCCCTTTCAATTGGCCATAACACGAAGCAAGGCGCTGGCATACTTTGGTGATCGCAATCCCATTGGTGAGACCCTTACCTACAACGAAGGCTCGAGTGAGTTTGACTTCACCATCGTGGCGGTGATTGAGGATTTACCGCACAATACGCATTTGAAATTTGATTTCATTGCATCGATAGCGAGTCTAAATCAGATCGCCAGTTGGTACAACAACTGGTTCTATCCTACTGCACATCTGTACGCCAAATTCAACCGTCCCATCGAGATAGCAGCGATGGAGGAGCAGTTTCAAAGCATTCTTGAGCAAAATGCCAATCCCGAATACGTCGGCAACGCGCCTGAGGTGGTGCTCCAGCAGCTGACGGATATTCATCTACAATCGAACCGGCAGAGCGAATGGAAGCCAAATAACACACAAATCAGTGTAGGTTTTTTTCTACTGCTTGGCGTATTCATATTGCTGATCGCTGTGATCAATTACGTTAACCTCACAACCGCCAATAGCCAGCAAAGAACCCGCGAAATTGGAGTGAAGAAAGCCATGGGGTCCGCGAAAAGCCAGCTAGTCAAGCAGTTCATGGTAGAAGCCTTTTTGATGATCAGCTTCTCAGTCGTAATATCTGCCGTTGCCTTTTTTACCCTGTG
>JBCCXG010000456.1:0-5466 GCA_039191945.1 Bacteroidota bacterium | reverse complement strand
GTCTCAAGAAGCGATTGGCGTCCCAGGAGAGCTTTACTCCCGTGCCAAAGCCAAACTCCTCACCAGACCGAACAATGGGGTCAAAAATTACTGAGCCTCCGGCCTGGTTGAAGTCGGAGGAGGAGTTTTCGTAGGCATAGTACTTACCGAATACCAGGGTCTCCAGCTTGTTTTCAAACCACTTCCCGCTGAACTGCGCGGCCAGGATATTCCTACTAAGTTCGGAAGGCAAGGTGTTGGGGTCCGTGGTCGGATTTTCGATGGGGACGAGTCGTGCTAGGGGATCTTCACCGGTGATCCGTTGAAAAGCGTAGAAATTGCTGACGCTAAACTTGTAATTATCCGAGAACTTGTATTCACCGGTCAATCGGTGGACCGTGACAAAATTCCGCCCTTCCCTGAGCGTCGGCTGGGGCGTAAGCTCTCTCCCGTTGGTGGACGAGCCGAGCGGCTCTATCTCCCCAAACCAGTTGTACAAATTGTCCGTGGCGTCGTTGACTCCATCTCGAACGATCGCGTAGTTCCCAAAGTAGTTGATGGTCAGTTTTTTGTTGAAAGTTTTTCTGAACTTCAGATTTTGGAAGAAGGCCCGATTGTCTGTCTCCGCATCTCCAGCAGGCCTACCCCCGACCCTGGCGCCATGCTGCATTTCATCGGACCTTTGTGAAAAGCCTGTCGAAAGGACCAATCGATCTGCCCACTTCAATTGATTGGCGCCCACCTGGACTTCGGCGAAGGAGGATTGATGCTGGTTGTGAAACCGTCTGACAGTCCGGGTGCCTGCAAAGGTCTCAAAACCATTTTCGTCCAAGACGCGGGTTTCGATGTTTCGCATCTTGTAATCGTTGTCCGAGTAGTTGAAGAAGCCATTGAAACCGACAAAGAACCTGTCGTTCGTCATCTTCGCGCCATTGATGGCCACGACGTGCGTGTTGAATGAACCAAACTCGTAAGAAGCATCCAGGTAGGAATCGTACACCTCTTTGGGTACTACGTTGATCCCTCCGGCCAAAGCGTCCGTACCGATATCAATCGGCATGACGCCTTTATATACATCGATCCGGTCAATGGCGTTGACGGGGATGTTGTTGAGCGATATTCCACCACCGAGCAGCTCCAAAGGGATACCGTCATAATATTGTCTTACAGCATTGCCACTGAGCCCATTCAATTGAATTTCCGCGTTGCTGCCCAGGCCACCAGATTGTCGTACACGTACGCCTGGAGCCCTGGTCAAGATGCCGACTGTGTTTGTAGCTTCAGCCTTGAGCAGTCTTGTGTCGATAGAGGTTGCTTTGATGGGCATGGCAGCAATTCTGCGGCTTTCCGATTCAGCCGTGATCATCACGGATTCCAATTCGGAGACCTCCTCCTCCAGTCCTACATTGAGCACCGTATTGCGACCGTCTACGACAGTGCATGCCTTTCTGACCGTTTCATAGCCTACAGAAGATATCTCCAATAGGTACTGTCCTGATGCCACGTCTTGGAGTCGGTAGTACCCAGAATTATCTGTAACGGTCCCGTTTTTCGTACCAACGATGACTACTGCTGCGCCGGGAATTGGATCATCATTTTCGTCTGAGATCTTTCCCGATATGGTATTAGCAGAGCCAACAATGAAGGCCAATAAGCACGTCGCCGAGGCTAGAAGTTTTTTCATCACTATTTAGAATTAATCTAAACAGGCGCAAAAGTGATGCTCGCTACCGGACACCACAATTGCTACTACTAGTGATTTGTTTATCACTATTATTAGTATTGGTAGTTAGCCATTACTAGTGATAATGCTTTGTTTTAGACCTTCCTGGGGTGAAATCGACTGCGTTTTATTACAAACGATCAAAGATGTCACGCCATCTCGCTTGGCTTGGTATTGTCTTTGCTGCGACAGACGCCAAATATCCTGGATATGAAACAACCGTCCTGCTTATTACTGCTCGCCACTCTACTCTCATTCACCATCTCTTGTGACGAAAGCATCGGATTAGAAGATCCAGAGCTTGGGAGTGATGGGTTTTTTGAAGGTACCCTCTCCCTGGCGGAGACATGCCCCAACAGCATAGACGCTACCACATCAAACTATCACGTCCTCAATACTCCGCAAGCCGGCGATAAGTGGTGGATCCTGTCTCGGCAGTTCGCAGATTGTGAGGGAGAAAGGGGTATTTTCCTTTTCAACGAGGCTACTGGTTTAATGGAGGCTAAGATCGACCTCCCTGACGATTTATTATCGCCTCACGGCTTGGAATACCGGGAGGGATCGCTGTGGCTCTTGGGAATGAGTGGTGACGAAGAGGAAGCTTATCAAATCGACCCGTTTTCGGGTGAAGTATTGCAAAAGTGGCCGGGTCTCAGGGGCGAAGGGATTTCAGTGAGAGGTGACACGATCTTCTGGGGTTGGAATGGCACCATCTACCTAACCGATCGTCGAGACTCGTCTGCGATCAGCTCGTTTCACATCAATGCGACAACCATTCAGGATCTGGATGTCATGGGAAGCGATATTTACTATATCATCAATGGTGAGCAAGAGCCTGTGATGAAACTCAATATGATTTCCGCGCAAATCGATACAATCGCCCTTACAGACATTCGGTCCTTTTACTCCTTTGCCATCAAAGGGGAAGAGATCTATGCTGCAGACTATTGGGCCTTAAAGCAAATTCGGCTCGACGGGTCGGATACAACTGTCTCTTTTATCCCTGATATCGACGGCTGGATCACGGCTATCAGACCTTTTGGCGTAAAAGAGTAGGGAAATATCCACTCACATCGGCTTTCTCTCATCCTTTACGGATAATCCCTTCAATTCGAATAAAATAAAATTCTTATATTTACTTCATTGAAAGGAATATTATGTTTCGACGCTTTTGAAACGTAGAGAGCAATGAAGAAAAATCGGCTAGGAGAATTCCAGGAGTTGGTCTTGATGGCGGTCGTAGTGCTGCAGGACCAAGCCTATGGCAACGAAATACAACGGGAGCTGGAGGAGCGACTCAACGAGACCTTGAGTACCGGCGCGATTCAAACAGCGCTGAAGCGGATGGAGGAAAAGGGGTTTGTCACATCAGTTTGGGGCGAAGCCACCCAGGTACGGGGAGGAAAGCGGAAGCGGATCTACTCCGCCACGACCTACGGCGAGCAAGTGCTGCAAGAGATGCGTGATGTCAGAAGTCGATTGTGGGAGGCCATGCCTAACCTGGGAACCAGCAAGGCATGAACAACACAAATCTCAATCAAGTCGGGCCACCTCAATGGCCTTGGCGTCTTGTGCGTCGCTTCCTCAATCCCTACTTCCACGAGGAACTGGAAGGCGACTTGGAGGAGCGATTCCAAGATAACCTAAAGAAATACGGCCTTAGGCGAGCGCGGCTGCTCTTCGTTTCCGGGGCTTTCAAACTATTACGCCCCTCATTGATGCGCAAACTGAGCGGCGACCTTCGACTCAATCAATACGGTATGTTAAGACATCATTTTCTATTTGCTATTCGTGGTTTCAAGCGATTCAAGACCTCTTTCGCCATCAATGTATTGGGGTTGTCTAGCAGCCTGGTCTGCGCCTTACTCATCGCCCTTTGGGTGGAAGATGAGTGGAAGATGGATCGGTTTCATGACAAAACTGACACACTGTACCAAGTCAAGCAGAATGTCAATCACACCGGAACTGTAGAAACGATCAATCCAACTCCAGCGCTATTGGGCCAGGCGTTGTTGGAGGAGCTACCGGACGTTTTGGAGGCGGCTTCCGTGGTCCCCCCGCATTGGTACGGATCAGATGGTATCCTTCAGTATGGGGACAAGCAGTACAAAACCATCGAACAATATGCCTCGAAGGAGTTCTTCAATGTATTCTCATTCCCGCTAATAAGGGGAGACGCCGACCAAGTGCTCGCGGCAAAGCAGAACGTGGTCATTTCAGAAAGCTATGCGGATCGCATCTTCGGCGAGGAGATAGATCCGGTGGGTCAGCCAATCATCTGGATGAAGGACGACACCACCCTCACGTATCAGGTGAGCGGAGTCTTTGAGCGAATACCCGTACATGCCAGTGAGCCTTTTGATGTGGTTTTCACACTAGAGACTTTTCTTGATCAGTACCCACACATAAGGAAATGGGGCAATAGCGATCCCAGCACCTATGTGGTACTTTCAGAACAGGCGGATGTGGCGGCCTTAGATGAGCAAATTCGAAACTTCGTGGCAACCAAGAAGGACGACTATCCCTATACGCTCTTTCTACAAAAGTTCTCCGACACCTACTTATACAATCAGTATGAGAACGGCCTACCGATGCCGGGTCGGGTCCAGTATGTTAAGTTGTTTACTTTGGTGGCCATCCTGGTCTTGATCATCGCCTGTATCAACTTCATGAATCTGACGACCGCCAGGGCCTCAAGGCGGCTGAAAGAAATTGGATTGAAGAAAACGATGGGCTTGAAGCGAGGGTCGTTAGCCATACAGTTTTTCGTGGAGGCATTTCTCATCTCCTTAGTGGCGTTCGTCCTTGCTTTAGGACTCATCGCCTTCATTTTACCAGAGTTCAACACGTTTTCTGGCAAGCACCTTCAATTGCGGCTGGATTGGGTCTTTATGATCTTGAGTATGGGCCTCTTGGTGTTCACGACGTTACTTGCGGGTAGCTACCCCGCTTTATACCTCTCTGGCTTGAAGCCCATCAATAGCCTGCGCGGCGTCATTTCCAATTCTATGGGCGATATCTGGACGCGAAAGGGGCTCGTCGTATTTCAGTTTGCGATCTCTTTGGCCCTGATTACTTCTGTACTTGTCGTTTCTTCCCAAGTCAGCTTCATTCAAAACAAGGACCTAGGTTTCGAGAAAGAGCACGTGATCTACTTCAATGCGGATGGTCAACTCGTCAACAGGGCCGAGACATTTGTGGCGGCACTTAGGAATGAGACAGGCGTGACCTATGCCTCACTTTTCGGGCATGACCTACTGGGTGGCAGAGGTTCGACTACGGGCCTGAAATGGGAAGGTAAGGACCCCGAGGCCCGAATCCGATTTGGTAATCTTGAGGTGGGGTACGACCTCATTGAGACTTTTGGGATGGAATTGTTGGAGGGCAGGACCTTTTCCCCAGACTTCGGAGATGAGCAATCCAAAATACTATTCAACGAGACAGCGATCAAAGCGATGGGATTGGCAGACCCGTTGGGTCAAACGATCACACTTTGGGGGAAGGATCGAGAGATCATCGGGGTAGTCAAGGATTTTCACTTCGAATCGTTGCACAAGGAGATCCTACCGTGCTTTTTTCAGTATGCGCCAAGATCCTCCACGGTCGTAGTGCGGCTGGTACCAGGCGCACAGGCTCAAACCCTCGAAAGAATTGAGGCATTGTACAATGAGTATAACCCCGGCTTACCTTTCGACTTTCATTTCTTCGATCAGGAGTACGATGCGCTATATAAATCTGAGCAGCAGGTCGCCGGTTTGTCCACT
>JBCCXG010000455.1:0-5468 GCA_039191945.1 Bacteroidota bacterium | reverse complement strand
TGTCGAAAGGGTTGCCCAGGAGCTTCCAGTTTCCTTTTCTCACGGCCCACATGTCCTTGAATTGCCAACAAAACGTGGCATGTGGAGACTTCCCATGATTATCACCCAGGAGATCGCCGAGGCTCTTACCATCAAGCTTAGCCGTGTCCAATGGTATCTCACAAAGTTCCGCAAGGGTAGGCATCCAATCCACATTTGCCGCCAACTGGTTTCTCTGTTGCCCACCTGGAATTGTACGCGGCCATGAAATCGCGGCGGGTACCCTGATTCCTCCTTCAAACAGGCATTGTTTTGCTCCACGATAAACGCCTGCGTAGCCACCACCGTAGTGTGCTCTCTCCTCTACGGAATGGCCATTGTCCGATTGAAGAACGATGATCGTATTGTTGTAAAGATCCAGGCTATCCAACAGACCTAGCACCTGACCCACTCGCTCATCAAGGGTCGACACAAAGGCGTTGTACAAGTTCCTGGGATATGGGACATTTCGTTGATCATAGTACTGCAGCCATTGCTCATCCCCTTGATAGGGGTAGTGCGGCATGTTGAAAGCGAGATAAATAAAGAAAGGATCTCGTCGATGCTTTTGGATGAAGCGGCTAGCTTCCGCGACCATCAAATCAGGAAAAAATTCCCCATTCCGAAATACTCTTTCTCCATTTTCATAGAGATCGTGACGATTGGGTCCATTCCAGAAATAGAAGTGTGAATAGTTGTCGATACAACCCACCAAGTGGCCAAATGAATGATCAAATCCCTGCGCGTTTGGCAGCATATCAGGTTCATAGCCCACGTGCCATTTACCTATGTGGGCCGTTGCATAGCCCACACTCTTGAACATCTCGGCCATCGTATATTCATTTCCTGGGAGGCCCGGGGATCGCTTCGAACTACCAGCGTTTCCTGGTAGACCTATTCGTTGCAGAACTTTACCGGTCAGCAGGCTGCCGCGGGAGGGTGAGCAAATAGGTGATGCGTAGAACTGCCGGAAAAGCACACCGTCCCTGACAATTCGATCCATGTTGGGGGTCAAAAGATCCTCGGTGCCGAGTGCCCCAAGGTCCATGGTGCCCTGATCATCAGTATAAATGACTATGACATTGGGGCGCTGACCAAACGCGGCAACACTGATGACCGCAAACAAAAGCAAAAATGCCTCGATCTTTTTCACGTTATGCTGGAAGAAGACCGTATATCTGATAAGTAGTTTAACCGACTTCACCTGCTATCATTTTGTGAAAGTCCAGGCCGATCAAAAGCCATACCCTCCGCATCAAGTACCAATACCCAGTCCATTCCTTTGCCGGAAGAAGGAGGGCTGAAGGTCTGCCGAGGCGCTGTGGGGGGCTCTGCGGCAAGGGAAATGCCCGTCCTTGGGTCGAACCACCATGCCTGAGCTATGCTTTGCAGGGAAGAGAGCTCAATCTCACGGGACTGGCCGGTAGGAAAGTAGATCATGGCAAAGTTTCCCGCTTCATCCCGGGTCGCGATGACGAAGTGATCATCCGACTGCTGCTCCGTTAACACCATGGACTGATCAGGAATCCTTGTAAGGAAAGGGCGAGACAACATCAGTCGCTTCAAGTGTTTGACCTGATTGGCCATGGGCAAGTCCAGCGCCTGAGGCCAAGGGCGAAGCGGCCCATTGATGCCCTCCTTGTCCAAGGTGAACATTTGCCAGACGTCGTGGCATCCGTAGCTTTGGCCAAAGGCACCCGCGAATACGTTCCAATACATAATCCTTCGGATGTCATCCGCCACGCTGTAACCCAGCTCTTTGGCGTTGAAGCAGTTGGGGTGATCCTCGTACAGGGGCTCGCCGTCAAGCACTGGCTTAGTGGGCGACAAGTGGTAATCTCGGGTAATCAGCTCATGAGTGGGTTGGTTGGCACAGTGACCAGTTTGGTGCATATTGAAGTCCAACCAGGGCTGCTCGTGAAACCAAATGGAAGACCCCCCATTCTTGTTGGGTTGGGGATGGTAGGTCATCAGCGTACCTTCATAGCCCCCTGCCTTCGAGACCACGCCATCTGCCATTGCATTCCACACGGCAACATCTGTCGTACCCTCCCGGGGATTGCGATCTCCACCGATGACCCAGATGACATTGTCCTTTGAGGCATATCGTTCTCCGATCCATTCCCCAAAGGCCCTGGCGTTAGCTTCATTAAGTACTTCAGGTCCCACACCCCACGAAAACTTCGCCAACTTATCTCCCCAAGTGGGTAATAAAGCAACGTACATATCGAGGCTATCCGCGAGATCAATGACGAAATCCACGTGCTCGAAGTACCGATCATCGGGCCGAGTAGGGTCATTCTCAATCAGCGGCCGGTGGCCGTAAGCATTGGGCGTGTTCAAGCCATCCAGTTCTGCCAGAGCCACAGCTTGAATAACGTTGAACCCCTGCGACTTCCTTTTCAAGAGGTACATTCGGGCCTGTTCACGATTGGTACGATGAAATAATTCCCAAGCCGTATCTGCCAACCAAAAAAACGGGTCACCGTCCTGCGTGACGAGGAAACGCTTGTTTTCGCTAACCCTTAGTGGTTGTGCGAGCGCCACTTGCTTAGAGGAGACAACCCCCAGGGTGATGAGCACCAGAGCGGTAAGATAGTTAATTGAGGATCTCATGAGCGACCAAATCTAACGCAGTCAATGACACCATCCATTCGAGACTTCCCTGGATCGCATGGTTTCTATTCCAACCGGTCCAGACAAAGTAGCAATGCACGGGTAGTATGGTAGGGTGTCTTCCAGTTGTGGCCCTTCGGGGCAGTCTTAAACTCAGGCTGCTGATCCAACCCTTGGGCATACCATCCCCCCTGGTCCCAATCCAAGAACTGGGCTTTCATATAGTCCCAAAGCCCTTCAAACTCGTCCGCGTAACGCTCAGCTCCCGCCACGTCCAACTTTGAGAAGAGCGACAGTGAATTTAGCGCTTCGGCCTGGGCCCACCAGGTCTTGGTTCCCGAGATCACGACGACCGTATCTCCGAAATAGTAGCCTCGCTCGATGAGTCCGCCAAACTCTCGATCAATCCCATGAGCAATGGAGTGGTCGACTAGCTGCTGGGCTACCTGCAGCGTCTTTGGGTCCTTAATTCCCAAGGCATCCTCGGCGTCAAGCATCAGATAAGCCGCCTCGATGTCATGACCATAGCTCAAATGATCCATGATGGCGTAGCTGGTGAGCGAATCGACCGCATGGTATTTTCTAACCGAGTCCTCAAAAGAAATAGGCTGCCAATCACGGGTGAAGAAAAGCCTCATGTAACCAGGCTTCGTCGTCACCGTATCTCGGATCAGACTCACCAGCCGCTGCAGTCTTTCCTTCAAAAGCGAATCAGGCCATATTTTGTACAATTCCGCGTAGGCCTCCAGTAGGTGAATGGAGGTATTTTGATCTTTGTAAGAGAGCCAATCCAGATTGGATGCGTTGGTCCTTCGCTCAATGGGCTTGGGCAGACCGTCTTTAGAAAGGAACTGATAGTATCCGCCGTAGACCGTATCAAAGGCATGAGCCTCTATCCATCGAAACTGATCCTGCGCCATCTGAAGTGCCTCTCGAGCCCCCGACATGTCCGCGTAGGCAGCCAATCCAAAGAGCACAAAAGCTTGTCCGTAGATCAGCTTACCCGCACCGTCACTCCCATGGATATCGCCCTCGCGGGTCAGGTGAGTGAAAAAGCCACCATACTGGTGATCGTACATGACATCTCTCAAAAACTGAAAACCGTGATCAGCGTAGGCTCGAAACTGTGGCTCATCAGGGTATCGCAATGCGATTTTCGATAAAGTCCAGAGATGGCGGGGCTGGGTCACAATGAATTTTGTCTGAACGCTATCGGCACGCCATTGGTAGTCGAAGGACGCATGGTATCCGCCATGGGCGCTATCAATAGCCGCAGGATACCACTTGGAAACCATCTTTTCCTCCAGGAAAAGCCGCATGCTATCCCGGATATCTGCTATCCTGCTTTCAGCCTGTCCGGGTGACTGGGGCGACGAGCAGCCAATGAGGAGGGAGAAAAATATACCTATCCCAATTTGCATTCTGCCAGTCATGACGTGGTCTTTTAGGTAATATATGCAGTTTTCCTGGCAACCACGATGACGGTCAAGCTGCCTTTGAGAGATAGCCGGACAACCGTTTTTCGTATAAATCAGCGTGTAGTCTCTAGTACTGCCCAGAACAATAACGGCTCATCATCTTTGAGAGCTACCGCGATGACTTCGTTTTCATCATTGAGATCGATGATCTTTTCCACCTTCCAATCAGCCGGCAGGTTAGGGACCATTTGATGAGTGGAGAGGAGTTTTTGATCGAGCCAAAAAAAAGCGGTGTCACCTTTTTGGCCTGCCACGAGTCCTTGGTTATTGATGTGCGAAGGCCACGCCATCTGGAGATCAATCCAGTCATAGTCTTGGGAGGACAATAGACCTTTGTCATGGAAAAAGCCAGACTTCCTGCCTGTTAACGGGTGCGTCCAGTAGCCCACCACTTGATCTAGGTCGTTCATGCTCAAAGCCATACCTTGATAGCCATCGAGTAGCCGATAGACGGAGTCCTTCGTAGCCAAGAAAGGGTAAGGGCTGGTCATATTCTCTTGAATGGAATATCCTTCGGATTGACCACATGCGTGTCCGTTGGCATTGAAGTCGCTCACTGCGGTATTCAGATTATACCAAAGGGCCGCCGGAAATCCTATCGGTATTTCCTTCCCAGTCGCTAGGTCCCGGATGGTCGCCTTCGTGGCCCTCTTCGGTACTTCTCGTAGCGATGACCTCTGCTCACGAAAAGGGTTCTCAAGGTATTGAGACCTGTCGGGTAGATGGTCAAACCGGGTATTGACTGCCACTTGATCATTAGCGAGCATCACCCCATTGGCAAGATTGCCGGTCAACGGCAATATCGTGGTCACTTCCTTTGTCGAAAGATTTAAGATCAGTGGCTCCACTTTCGTCCGGCCGGGCAGCCGCGCATTGATCAACAGCTGCCCTTGCTCGTCGACGGCATGGATCTCGCAATCCACGTACTCTCCGATCATTTGCAAAAGGAATTGTCTGTTTTTGGCTTTTCGAAGTACAAACAGCCGGCGATTCTCAGGGTTGAAGGGAGAAGCCAAACTTCCAACAATCAACCCTTGGTTGTCGATACGATGGAGCTGCGGATCCAACAACTCTTCAGCAGGCAGCTCTTGGGATAGGATGGTAGTGATATTGTAGAGTTGGCCTGTTCCTGGGACGCACAGCATCAATAAGGCAGTGATTGCCAAAGGGATTCGAAGGCGAATCAGCAAAAGGTCACGCAGGTTGTCGTACATATGCTCTACTGATCGATGAGGTAACTGAAACGATTCTCAGTTACGAATTTACCACAGTTATCTGCAACAATATTTTCTAAAATATTGATCCTACTTTACTACAAATGTGATGGACTCCTCCTGCTCTCCAGAGGAAAGGTTC
>JBCCXG010000454.1:0-5470 GCA_039191945.1 Bacteroidota bacterium | reverse complement strand
TTCTGATAGTGTCTTTGCAGCCCTACGACCACATTCAGCTTTTTCTGTTTGGCGAGCTTGGCCGTCTCCAATACACGGCGAACACCCGCAGGGTCGGTTGCCACCGGCTTCTCCATGAAGACATGCTTGTCGTTGTTGATTGCGTACTCGAAATGGAGGGGTCGGAATCCTGGAGGTGTCGCCAGTATCACCACATCCGCCTGATCAATGGCTTTTTTGTAGGCATCAAAACCCACGAAGCGGTTTTCCTCTTTCACGTTGATTTTACGCTCTCCCTCAAAGTTCTCGATGATCGATGCCAGACTTTTTTCCAGCCTGTCTTCGAAAGCATCAGCCATTGCGACCAGTTCCACATCGGCGTCTGCGGTCAAGGCTTGCACTGCCGCACCCGATCCTCGGCCACCACAACCGACTACTGCCAGTTTTAGTGTCTTGGCATCCGCAACATTCGCCATGGCTTCCACACCCAGGGGTGCAGCCATCATCCCGCCTGTAGCTAAGGCGGCAGTCTTCACGAACTCTCGCCGTGAAGCATCAGCTTTTGAATCTTTGTTTTTCGTACTCATGGGTCTTATTGATTTCATTTTTACTAAAAAAACTACTCGTCCCAGTAAAGGGCGCGATCCTCTTCCGCCGGGATATCCAGTGGTCGGACGATCCGAAATCCAACATAGGGGGCATCAGTAAGCCACCAGATACTCTTGGGAATTTGTGGGTCTCTTCGCTGCCACTTCTTCACGGAATACTGCCGATCCGCGCAGCGCATTTCTTTCAGGTCAGACTTGTAAGAGCCCCCCCGAACGGCGGTGGGATATTTCTTCGTCGTGGGCACCAAAGGATCCATTACTTTTTTTCGTCCGGTGTAGCTGTCCTCAGCGTATTGATCAAGCGTCCATTCGCTGACGTTGCCGTGCATGTCATACAATCCCCAGGGGTTGGGAGACTTCGAGCCGACTTGTGCGTAGCCGTACCTAGAGTTCTCGTAATAGGCGGCATGTGCGTCAGCTTTGAGAGAATCACCAAAGCTATGCGGTGTTTTCGTACCTGCACGACAGGCGTATTCCCATTCGGCTTCGGTGGGAAGCCGATAAAACTGTCCGGTCATTGCCGACAGCCATTTGCAAAAAGTAGACGCAGCATGCTGTGTCATGCCAATGGCCGGAAATCCATCGGTACCCATGCCGTAGCTCATTTCTACATAAGGCGTCGTAGCCCCCGATACGCCGTCCACCGCCAGATTGACTTCCGGTGTTTCATCCCAGGTCGGTTGCTTATCATCGATCGAGCGCTCCACAAATAGCTGGTACAAGTTCCACGTCACTTCCTGTGAGGCCATCCAAAAACTCGATACTTCGGCCTTGTGCTGTGGGCCTTCGTCAGTTTCGCGGCCCTCTTCTTTTTTAGGACTGCCCATCTTGAAACGGCCCCCTTCGATGGCGATCATCTCAAGGGATAGCTCCGTACCGGGTACCGGTTGAGTGTAACTCTCAAATGAGGCATCCTGGGCCAGGAGCGTGAAGGACCAAACAGTGGTGAAAATGGAAAGAAAGCGTGTTTTCATTAATGGGATGACTCTGTTTTATGTTTTAATATAGGCGTTCAATATAGTCAATAAGGCAATAGCATTTAGCCGAATCTGTCCTGCCCTAAGGCAGTGCCGTTTCGGATGTAAAAGACGAAGCTGGAAGACCCTCGGAATTAAACAGACTGGCCGTCGAGGTGTGTTCATAGGCATACCGAACCGCCGTCGGTGCACTTACCTGGGGACTGGAGACCCATACTTTGTCTCCCTTGATTTCCGCGGTGGCGGATACAAATTCTCCTTCGCTACCGGCGACTTCAAAGCCGGTCAGTCCTCCTTCATTGGCCATCAGCCCATTGGCGAGGTAGTCGAAGGAGACAATAACGACGCCGTCTTTTACTTCGGCCGATTGGAACAGAGGTCCTGAAGCCACGACCGACTGGTCATAGTCTTCCGCCAGCGCCCATAAGGCAAGACGCCTCCCCACTTCCTGCTTATTGCCTGGATGAATGTTTTCAGGATTGCCGATGTCGAGGGTGACCGCCATGCCCGTGTTATCCAAGCTCAGTGTACGGCGCTGCGCGTCTCTCAAGGCCGCCGAAAGATGAACCGGTGAGTTGTAACCAAAGGGTGCGATCTGAACAAAGTAAAATGGGAAGTTGTAGCCCCATCTTTCTCGCCAGTCGGTAATCATCGCCGGAAAGAGGCGCGTGTACTGCGCGGCGCGGCCGACATTGGATTCTCCCTGATACCATATCGCCCCCTTGATTTGGTAGGGTATGAGCGGACTGATCATGCCGTTGAAAAGTACGGTGGGAACGTTTTGGTGGACCCTGAGGACCGACGGCCGCTCGCTCAGATCTTCATCAAAACCATAAATATAGATTTGCCCTGCGTAAAGCTCAGCAGCCAGCCGCTGGCTCCAGGTTCCTTCCAGCGATACCGCCAAGCCCTCAGTGGATTCGAGGGTCATACTCCCGTTAAATTCCCCCGGTCCGCCGGTATCGATTCCCAGGATAGAGATGACATTTTGACCTTCTGCAAACACACCTTCGGGTACCTGATATACCCTGGCATCCTGGTACTTCCCGGCCTCCATTGTTTTACCGACCAATTGTCCATTGACGTAGACCATGTCTCGATCATCAATCGCACCCAGTGCCATAGTGAAAGACCCCTTCGTATTTGTCACTTCTATCGTCTTTTGTAACCAAAAGGCGCCATCCAACGCGGACTCCACCACATCAAATCGTCCAGGCAATGTGATATCCGACCATTGCGCGGCGTCGAGGTCATTGACCTCAGGGATCGGCCACTCAAGTGCCTCCCATTCCGCGGCCGTTGCGGGTGCTGGGGCACTGGTTCTGGCACCGAACCAAGCCGCTGTCTTTTCAATGACGTCTGGGTCTTGCAGGGTCGCCAGATCCATATCAAAATCACCCAGTCCAGCGAGCTTTTCACCGCTTGTCCAGGCTTCAGCGACCGTACCGCCCCAACTCGAATGAATAATGCCTACTGGGACATTAAGCTCCTGATGGAGTTCGCGGGCAAAAAAGTAGGCGGTTGCACTGAAGTCTCCCACCGTTTGTGGATTGGCAGCTTGCCAGGATCCGTTGAAAGCCGAAGCGGGAGTCACCGCCGTGGTGCGGGGTACGGTGATCATGCGTACTTTGGGATAGTTGGCGCTGGCAATCTCCTCCGCTGAATTGAGAATGGGATCCCTGGGCGGCCATCCCTTCACGGGCATCTCCATATTGGACTGGCCCGATGCCAGCCAAACTTCCCCGGAAAGTACATCGGAAAGCGTGATCACGCTGTCGGCGGTGGCAATGGTCACTTTATGTGGCCCTCCGGCTTCAGGAGTAGGTAGCTTTACGATCCATTGACCATTGACGTCTGCACTGCCGCTTGCTCGCTCGCCCCAACTCCCCTCGATATTGATGGTACCCCCGGGGGTGAACTCTCCCCAGATGGAAGCGATGGCGTCACGTTGTAAGACCATCCCATTGGAAAACAGGGAATGAACTTTCAAAGGTCGCTTGGGTGCTTTCTGACAGCTGTATATCGTGCAGACCAACAGCAAAAACCAGGTCACATTTTTCTTCATAGGTGTTCGGAGTACACTAAAATTTTCAAGTGTCAATGTACTGGATTTCTGACCATTGCACAATGAGGTTTATACCGGTGGGTCCTGAAAATGTCACAAATAGGCGTGTGCTTAGTACAAACTCACCTTAAGCGGATGTCTTAGTCTGTCGGACCTTTGGGACATCGTCTTTGATAAGAAGCCTTCGCGCTACCTGATCCCGAGAGATTGTTCCACCCTAGGCCAGGAAAACCGTTTCGAATCGTGAAGCCTCAGATTGGGAATCTCTTTCCTCGCATTCGGTTCATGACCTTAGGTAGGTAGGAATAGGACCGTCAATTGACCAATTGATTGTTTATTTACTGGTAAATGGATAAGATGACGCTCAAGCCCATGAACAAGCTGATTAAACTAAGCGCTCTGTTGGCGGCTATCGGTGGCCTGCTACCTGCTTGTACCCTGACAAACGATAACACCACCGATCCACGACCCAACATTGTCTTCGCTATCATGGATGATGCCACTTACCTGCACATGGGGGCTTACGGCTGTCAATGGGTAAACACACCCAATTTTGATCGGGTAGCGCGTGAAGGTCTGCTGTTCCAAAATGCGTACACCAACAATGCGAAGTGCGCGCCGTCCCGTTCGATTATTTTGACCGGGAGGCATTCCTGGCAGCTTGAGGAGGCATCGAACCATTGGCCCATTTTTCCAGCCAAGTTCAAAGTAATCACCGAGGTGCTCGACGAGCAGGGTTACGCTGTAGGCAGCACCGGAAAGGGGTGGGGTCCAGGAGTGGCCTACCATGCAGATAGTAGTTGGCGCAACCTGATGATCAAGACTTACAATGAGATTACAACCACAGCTCCTACATCGAAGATCAGTGCCCGGGACTACGCGGCTAACTTTGAGGTATTCATGGAAGAAAGAGAGGCCGGTCAACCGTTTTTTTTCTGGTATGGTGGCCACGAACCACACCGAGCCTATGAGTATGGCTCAGGTATCGAAAAAGGCGGCAAGCGTCTGGATCAGATTAAGGATGAGGATATCCCAAGCTTTTGGCCGGTCAATGATTCTATTAAGACAGATCTGCTCGATTACGCGCTAGAGATCGAGTACTTCGATAGGCACCTCGGGCGGATTTTGGAATCACTGGAGCGAAGGGGTGAATTGGAAAACACCATGGTCGTTGTGACCGCCGATAACGGCATGCCCTTTCCTCGGATCAAGGCGCAGATGTATGAATACTCCAATCACCTGCCATTGGCCGTGATGTGGCCCGGGGGCATCAAAAATGCAGGGAGGGTCGTCGAAGACTTTGTCAGTTTTATCGATTTGGTGCCGACCTTTTTGGAGGTTACAGACATGGATGCTTCGACCACTGGTATGCAAGCCATCACAGGTCGTAGCTTCGTGGATATTCTTCAGGGTTCAGAAGGTGCCCCAGTGGACCCGATGAGAAGAGGAGTTGTATTTGGCAAAGAGCGCCATGACATTGGTCGCCCTGATAATTGGGGATATCCCATTCGGGGCATGATCAAGGGTGAGATGATTTACTTGTACAACTTTGAAGTGGATCGGTGGCCTGCCGGTAACCCAGAGACGGGCTACCTGGCGACGGACGGTAGCCCAACTAAGACCGTCTTATTGAATGGTCTGAATGATGTGGAGGGTTTTCCCTACTGGCAGCAAAACTTTGGGAAGCGGCCTACTGAGGAGTTGTACAATCTGGCAGAAGATCCGTCTTGTGTGAACAACCTGGTCCTACAGGAAGGGTACCAGACCATGGCTACTTCAATGCGAGACGAGCTCTTTCAGCTGTTGACCGATCAACAGGACCCCCGCATGCTTGGACAGGG